>NZ_RZOM01001140.1:0-1909 GCF_003999175.1 Mesorhizobium sp. M7A.F.Ca.ET.027.03.2.1
GACGACGGTGGTGGGCAAAGTGGCCTGGAGCGGTGCGGGATTGCCACCTTTCGCCGCGAAGAACGTCTGCAAGACACCGCTCGTTGGCGGGCAGTGGCGCAAGAAGGCCGGTGGCGGCTTCGATCTGGTGATCGTCGAAAACGCCGGCGCCTCCGAGATACCCACCGCCGGCAAGATGGAAGCCCTGGCCTGACGCTGCCGAGGGCGGCTGATACCGCCGCCCTCGTTCGGCGCGACCCAAGGATGACAGTGATGATACTCAGGCTGGAAAACGTTTCGAAGTCCTTTGGCGCCCTGAAGGTTGCGGATTCCGTGACCGTCAGCGTGCCGCGCGGCGAAGCGCTGGGCATTATCGGCCCGAACGGCGCGGGAAAATCGACGCTCTTCAACCTGATCACCGGAAACTTGTTTGCAAATGAGGGTCGCATCGAATTGCTCGGCCGCGACGTGACCCGTGCTCCGGCGATGGAGCGGGTGCGCATGGGCGTTGGCCGCAGCTTCCAGATTCCGCAGCCTTTCGAGGGGCTGACCGTGTTCGAAAATCTCTTGACCGCTGCCGCCTTCGGCCGCGGCGGACGCGAGGCCGAGATGGTCGACGATTGCGCTGGTATCCTCGAGGAGACGGAGCTTCTCAGGAAGGCCAATTTCGTGGCCGGCTCGCTGAGCCTTCTCGACCGCAAGCGCCTCGAACTCGCCCGCGCCCTGGCGACAGGCCCTGAGCTTCTGCTTCTGGACGAGATCGCCGGCGGTCTGACGGAGGGCGAATGCAAGCCCCTGGTCGCGACAATCAAGGCGATCCACGCCAGGGGCACGACAATCATCTGGATCGAGCATGTGCTGCACGCCCTGAATTCGGTGGTAGAGCGGCTTCTCGTGCTGGATTTCGGGCGTGTGATCGGGATCGGTGCGCCTGATGAGATCATGGCCTCGAAGGCGGTTCGCGAAATCTATCTGGGGCTCGAGGTCTGATGCTGGAAACGCGTGGCCTCACCGCGAATTACGGCCAGTTCCGGGCGCTGTTCGGTGTGGATATCAGCGTGGCCGCGGGCGAATGCGTGGCGATCATCGGCGCCAATGGCGCCGGGAAATCCACGCTGATGCGCTCGATCACGGGCGTGATCGGCAACGAGCCCGGCATGGTGCTGCACAGGGGCGAGCCGATCGGCGCGCTGTCTTCGGCCCAGATCATGAAACGCGGCATCGCCATGGTGCCGGAGGGGCGCCGACTGTTCCCTTCGCTCACCGTCGAGGAAAACCTGCTGGTCGGCGGGCAGGCGCGCAAGGTGCCGGGGCCGTGGAACCTCGACGCCGTCTATGACCTTTTTCCGATCCTGCGCGAGCGGCGCAAGAGCCCCGGCACAGCGCTCTCGGGCGGCCAGCAGCAGATAGTGGCGATCGGCCGGGCGCTGATGTCGAACCCCGAATTGCTGCTCTGCGACGAGATCAGCCTCGGCCTCGCGCCCGTCGTCATCCGCGACATCTACGCAGCCCTTCCCAGGATCCGCGAAGGCGGCGCCGCGATCGTGCTGGTGGAGCAGGATATCGGCAAGGCGCTGGCGGTCGCCGACCGTGTCTACTGCATGATGGAGGGCCGCGTCACGCTGGCCGCCAGGGCGGCCGAGGTCAAGCGCGAAGACATCCATTCTGCCTATTTCGGAGTGGCGGCATGATCCGGAAACCGAGGCTCCGTCATCTGCTCGCGCAGCGCTCTTGTGGCCTGATCGAGGTGGCGCGGCGATGATCTGGCTGGACACCCTCGTGCAGGGGATTCTGCTGGGCGGGCTCTATGCCCTGTTTGCAGCGGGATTGAGCCTCGTCTTCGGCATCATGCGGCTGGTGAATCTCGCCCATGGCGACCTCATCATTCTTGCCGCCTATCTGGTTTTGATGGGCGTCACGCTGCTCGGCC
>NZ_RZOM01001141.1:0-1908 GCF_003999175.1 Mesorhizobium sp. M7A.F.Ca.ET.027.03.2.1
ATCATGACCATGGTCATCGTCGGCGGCATGGACAATATTTTCGGTGTCATCGTCGGTGCGTTCCTGCTGACCATCCTGCCGGAGAAATTGCGCGCGTTCGCCGACTACCGCCTGCTGTTCTTCGGCGTCGTCATCATCGGCTTCCTGATGATCCGGCCGCAAGGTCTGTTCCCGCAACGCATGCGGCGCTACGGAGGCGGACTGTGAGCGCGCTTCTCAAGGTCGAGAATTTGACGATGCGCTTCGGCGGCCTGGTCGCGCTCAACGATGTCAGCCTGTCGATCGACAAGGGCGCGGTGCTCGCCGTCATCGGCCCGAACGGCGCCGGCAAGTCGACGCTGTTCAATGTCGTGACCGGCGTCTACCGGCCAACCTCCGGTCGCGTGACCTTCGACGGCGCCGAGATCACCGGCCGCCCGTCCTACGAAGTTGTCGACCGCGGCATCGCCCGCACATTCCAGTCGTCGCGTCTGTTCTCCGACCTCAGTGTCCTCGACAACGTCATCATCGGCATGCACACCCGCACCAGGACCGGCGTGCTGACCGCGCTGTTTCGGCCCGGGGCGTCGCGCCGTGAGATGGCGGCCTGCGTGGAAAAGGCCGAAACCCTGCTCAAGCTCGGCTCCGGCGACCTGTTCGAACAACGCTACCGGCCAGCGGGCACGCTGGCGCAGGCCGACAGGCGACGGCTGGAAATTGCCCGCGCGCTCGCATCGCAGCCCAAGCTCTTGCTGCTCGACGAACCTTCGGTCGGCATGGACGACACGGAAACCGACGCACTGGTGGCCGACATCACGCGGCTGCGCGTACAAAACCCTGCTCTGTCGGTGGTCTTGATCGAGCATGACATGCGGGTGGTCGAAGCATTCCCGCAGCATGTCACCTGCATCGACTATGGCAGCAAGATCGCCGAGGGCGACTTCGCGGCGGTGCGCGCCGACCCGCGCGTCCAGGAAGCCTATCTTGGGAAGGCGGTCGCCCATGCTTGAACTCAGGGATGTCGATACTTCCTATGGCGCGGTGCCGATGCTGCGCGGCGTGGCGATGAGCGTGCGCCCCGGCGAACTGGTCTGCCTGCTGGGGCCGAACGGCGCCGGCAAGACGACAACCTTCATGACCGTCTGCGGCGTCGTGCGGGCGCAGCGCGGCAAGGTCGAGGTGATGGGCAGGGACATGGCGACGCTCGGCACGGAAAACCTGGCGTCGCTCGGCGTCGGGCTCGTTCCCGAAGGGCGCCGGCTGTTCCCCGGCCTGACCGTGATGGAGAATTTGCGTCTGGGCTATGATGCGGTGTCGGGCAGGGGACCCAATTTCAGGGTGCAACTGGACAAGATGTGCAAGCTGTTTCCGCGCATCCATGAGCGTTTGCGCCAAGTCGCCGGCACGCTGTCCGGCGGCGAACAGGCGATGGTGGCGCTGGCGCGCGCGCTGATCGGCGAACCCAGACTGGTGATCATGGACGAGCCGTCGCTCGGTCTCTCGCCAAAACTCATCGGCGAGTATTTCGAGATCACAAGGGAGATCCATCGCCAAGGCACGACCATCCTGTTGATCGAACAGAATGCCGAAATGGGGCTGGGCATCGCCGATCGCGGCTATGTGCTGGTCAAGGGTAAGGTCGCCCAGGAGGGGCCGGCAAAGGAGTTGCTCTCGTCCAAGGCGGCCAGAAGCCTTTATCTCTGAGCCGTCCGTTTCTTCTGTCTCGACAGTGATGATCCACGCCCCGCGCTCCACATCTTCGGCCATGCTTCCCGGCATTTAGGGACAAGCTAACCACTGCCACATGAAATCATAATTTTCGCTGCCCGGTGCCTCCAGTAAACCAACGATCAGATCTCCGCCGCATCCGCAGACACTCCCGGGGAGAGCCAGAAAGGGCCGCTGAAATGCCAGTCGAAACGGTAGACA
>NZ_RZOM01001142.1:0-1906 GCF_003999175.1 Mesorhizobium sp. M7A.F.Ca.ET.027.03.2.1
CTACCACGACCATCTGTTCGTCCCCGCCGACCGGGCGGAGGAAGCGCTGGAGCTGCTGGTTGGGTTGGCGGCTGAGAATCGAAGCTGAGGCTGGTGCTGCCCCTCATCCCCCTGCCGGGACCTTCTCCCCGTGAACGGGGAGAAGGGAGCTAACGGCCAAAGGCCGAACACGCGACTGCGGGCCGCCGATCGTTCGGCGCCCCCGCGGAGGGCCCGCCGCGGCAGCGGCGATACGGCCCGTGAGCGAAAACTAAGCCGCCTTCTTCTTCGGCTGGATCAGGCCGCGCTCGACCAGCAGTTCGGCGATCTGCACCGCGTTGAGTGCGGCGCCCTTGCGCAGATTGTCGGAGACGATCCACATCGACAGGCCATTGTCGATGGTCGAATCCTCGCGGATGCGCGAGATGAAGGTGGCGTCCTCGCCGGCCGATTCCAGCGGCGTGATGTAGCCGCCGTCCTCGCGCTTGTCCAAGACCTGGCAGCCTGGGGCTTCACGCAGGATATCCCGCGCCTCGTCGGCGGTGATCGGCTTTTCGAACTCGATGTTGACCGCTTCCGAATGGCCGATGAACACCGGCACGCGCACGCAGGTCGCCGTCAGCTTGATCTTGGGGTCGAGCATCTTCTTGGTCTCGGCGACCATCTTCCACTCTTCCTTGGTGGAGCCGTCGTCGAGGAACACGTCGATGTGCGGGATGACGTTGAAGGCGATGCGCTTGGTGAACTTCTTGACCTCGACGCCATCGGCGACGAAGACCGCGCGGGTCTGGGTAAAGAGTTCGTCCATACCTTCCTTGCCGGCGCCGGATACCGATTGATAGGTGGCGACGACGACACGCTTGATGGTGGCGAAGTCATGCAGTGGCTTCAATGCCACCACCAGCTGCGCCGTCGAGCAATTCGGATTGGCGATGATGTTCTTGCGCGTGAACAGCGAGATCGCGTCCGGGTTCACTTCCGGCACGATCAGCGGCACGTCCTGGTCGTAGCGGAAGGCCGACGAATTATCGATGACGACGCAGCCCTGCTTGCCGATCTTCGGCGACCATTCCTTGGAGACGCTGCCGCCGGCCGACATGATGCAGATGTCGGTGTCGGAAAAATCATACTGGTCGAGCGTCTTCACCTTCAGCGTGCGGTCGCCGAACGACACTTCCGTGCCCTGGCTGCGCCGCGACGCCAGCGCCACGACTTCGCTTACCGGAAAGCCGCGCTCTTCCAGTATGTTGAGCATTTCCCGGCCCACATTGCCCGTGGCGCCGACGATCGCTACCTTGAAACTCATCGAAAAATCTCCTGTCCCTCTCCGCTTGGTTTTTGGAGAAACCCGCTGGCCGATGCGGGTTCCGTCCCCCGGGCCGAACCCGGGAGAGGGTGGTTAGGCCAAGGGAGTCACACCGTTTTGGTGGTGGTTTTGGCCATAGTTTTGGTTGAACGCAGGAACGCGTGCTCCGACCGTCCGCGAACCATGCTGCCATGGCCGGAGAAGTAGAGTGCATAAAGCGCCATCAAAAGGCCGCGCATCGAAACTGTCCTGTTCGGTGCCGGCTTTTACGCGGTTTGCGTCAAGAGTCAATTGGCGAGCGACGCCGGTTTCCCCTGCGCCCTGTACAATCGCGGCTGCGCGAAGTACGAACGGTCAAGATTGTTTGGCTGGCGCTAGGTCGGCCCCGGCATGTGCTCCATGATGAGCGCGGACCCTAAATTCCGAAAGAGTGAGATGTCCAACTTCGAAGCACTTGTTCCAGCGCTTGCCAGGGCGCTGGAGAAACGCGGCTATTCCGAGCTGACGCCCGTCCAGAAGGCGGTTGTGGCGCCGGAACTCGGCGAGGCCGATGCGCTGGTTTCGGCGCAGACAGGCTCCGGCAAGACGGTGGCCTTCGGCCTCGCTCTGGCGCCGACCTGT
>NZ_RZOM01001143.1:0-1905 GCF_003999175.1 Mesorhizobium sp. M7A.F.Ca.ET.027.03.2.1
CGCGGGCGCGGTGATGTGATGCGCGTCGCCGGTGAGACCGTAACCCGTCACCTCGGCATAGATCTTGGCGCCGCGCGCCCTGGCATGTTCGAGCTCCTCGAGCACGACAACGCCGGCGCCCTCGCCCATAACGAAGCCGTCGCGGTCGCGATCATAGGGTCGCGACGCCGTTTGCGGCGAATCATTGCGTTCCGTCGACAGTGCCCGGCATGCGGCAAAGCCGGCGATCGACAGCCGCGTCACCGGCGCTTCGGCGCCACCGGCGACCATCACGTCGGCATCGCCCCACATGATCAACCGGGCAGCATCGCCAATGGCGTGCGCGCCGGTCGAACAGGCCGTGACGACGGCATGGTTCGGGCCTTTCAGTCCGTGCCGGATCGAAACCTGCCCGGAGACGAGATTGATGATCTGGCCCGGGATGAAGAAAGGGCTGATGCGGCGCGGGCCGCGCTCCTTGAGGATCATCGCGTTCTCGGCGATGCCCTCGATGCCGCCGATGCCGGAGCCGATCAGGACACCGGTGGCACACCGCTCTTCATGCGTCTTGGGTTCCCAGCCGGAATCCTTCAGCGCCTCGTCGGCGGCGGCAATCCCGTAAAGGATGAAGTCGCCGATCTTGCGCAGTTCCTTGGGCTCGAGCACGGCCTCGGGATTGAAGGTGGCATTGCTGCCGTCACCACGCGGAATGACGTGGGCGATCTTGCAGGCAAGATCCTCCACCTCGAACTCAGTGATGCGCTTGGCAGCGCTGCGGCCGGTCAGAAGTTCCTTCCAGCTGTGCTCGAAGCCCATGCCGAACGGCGACAGCAACCCAAGGCCCGTGACGACGACACGCCTCATCGCAGGTCCTCCCCGGTGATGACTGCGGAAAGCGTCAGGCCGAAGCCTTGTCGATGTACTTCACGGCATCGCCAACGGTCAGGATGGTCTCAGCCGCATCGTCGGGAATCTCGACGCCGAATTCTTCTTCGAACGCCATGACGAGTTCGACCGTGTCGAGGCTGTCGGCGCCCAGATCATCGATGAAGCTCGCCTGCTCCGTCACTTTGTCGGCATCGACGCCAAGGTGCTCGATGACGATCTTCTTGACGCGCTCTGCGGTGTCACTCATTTGGGCATCCTCGTCTTTTGTTTGTCTGTCTTCGTTAGCGGGCAGAATGCCGCTAATCAAGCTGAAAGATGGTCCTGCCGGAAACGCAACGACTACGGACCGGTTTTTGCCCGAACCGCCGGGTTGCGGGCCGCATTACACGAAAAATAGCTGAGGTCCAAGCCGAAATGGTCTCTTTTCACAACCCGCCGGCGTTGCTGCCGAACCTCGTCAAATCATAGCCATGCCGCCATTTACGTGGATGGTCTGGCCAGTGACGTAGGCGGCTTCGTTGGAGGCGAGATAAGCGACGGCGGACGCGACTTCAACGCTGGTGCCCATGCGCCGCGTCGGGATCGCCGCCATGATCGCCTCTTTCTGCTTGTCGTTGAGCTTGTCGGTCATCGCCGATTCGATGAAGCCCGGGGCGACGCAGTTGACGGTGATGTTGCGGGTGGCGATCTCCTGTGCCAGCGATTTGGAAAAGCCGATCATGCCGGCCTTTGAGGCGCAGTAATTGGTCTGGCCGGGATTGCCGGTGACGCCGACCACCGAGGTGATGTTGATGATGCGGCCATGGCGGCGGCGCATCATCGGGTGGGTGAGTTCGCGGGTCAGCCTGAACACGGCGGTCAGGTTGACCTCGAGCACGCTGTCCCAGTCGGCATCCGACATGCGCACGAACAGGCCGTCCTTGGTGATGCCGGCGTTGTTGACCAGGATGTCGACGCCTTCGAGATCGGCTTCGGCTTTCTGGCCGAGCGCCTTGACCTCCTCACGGTTGGACAAATTGGCCGGGAACAGCTTGACCC
>NZ_RZOM01001144.1:0-1902 GCF_003999175.1 Mesorhizobium sp. M7A.F.Ca.ET.027.03.2.1
GGCCGCCCCTACAGCGAATTGCCGACCGCCTATCTCTACAAGCAGCCCGATATGTCGCGGCCGCCGGCTTGCGGCTGCAACGCCGCCGCGCAGGGTTTTCAGATCATCGCCGGCAACCCGCCGAATCCGGAACAGTTGCAACCCGAGACGGACTCCGCACCGTTCATTCCGGTGCCGATCTCCAAACCGGATCCAGGTGCCGATCCCGAAACGCTGGCCAATCAGGAAGGCGGGCTCGACCGCGAGGCGATCAAGCGGGTTTCCGCCAAGCCGGTGACGTCGCCGGTGTCCGCGCTGCCGCCGGAACAGCGCAAGGTCAGGGTCGTCGGGCCAACGTTCCTTCCCGACCCATCAGCGGCAATAGATCTGCAAGCTCCGGCCCCGAAGGCAGTCCGGTAAGGGCTGCTCTGAGCGGCATGAACAACGCCTTGCCCTTGCGGCCGGTCGCTTCCCTGATCTTGCCCGTCCAGTCCTTCCAGATCGTCGCGCTCCAGGGTTCCTCCGGCAGCAGATCGAAGGCCTGTCGAAGGAAATCGCGATCGTCATCGGAAAATTCCGGCTTCTCCTGCGGTCCGTCGCGCAGGATACGCCACCAGTTGACCGCATCGGCCAGCCTGTCGAGATTGCCGCGCACCGCCAGCCAGAACGGTTCGGCCTGCTCGCCAGAGACGCCGAGCACGATCAGACGGTCTTGTGCCTCGGCGAACGGCATGTGGTGCAGCAGCGACCGGTTGAGCACGAACAGCTCGTCCGGATCGAACTTGGCGGCGGATTTCGATGTCGCCGCCGGATCGAAGCGTTCGGCGAGTTCGCCCATCGTCGGCACCGCCGCGACATTCTCCGAAGTGCCTACCAGGACGGCCAATGATGCGACGGCCATCGGCTCGATGCCGTCCCGCGCAGGCTTTCAATCGAGAGCGCGCCGGTGCGCTTCGACAAGCCCTCGCCCGATGCGGTGGTCAGGAGATTATGGTGGCCGAACACTGGCGGCTCGGCAGCCAGCGCCTGGAACAAGGCGATCTGCACGCCGGTGTTGGTGACGTGGTCGTCGCCCCGGATGACATGGCTGACGCCCATCTCGATGTCGTCGACGACGGAAGGCAGCGTATAGAGATAGGTGCCGTCCTCGCGCACAAGGACCGGGTCGGAAAGCGAGGCCAGATCGACGGTTTCCTCACCCCGCACCAGGTCGTTCCAGTGGATTTCGGTGCGTTCCGGCTGTTGCGGATCGCCTGAGAAATTGGGGAGGAGAAACCGCCAGTGCGGCCGGCGGCCATCGGCCTGGTACTCGGCGATCTGCTCGTGCGTCAGCGTCAGCGCCTCCCGGCCATAGACCGGCGGCAGGCCGCGCGTGCGGCGCACCTTGCGCCTGAGATCGAGTTCCTCCGGCGTTTCATAGCAGGCATAGAGAACGCCTGCCGTCTTCAGCCTCTCGACCGCGGCGTCATAGACTTCGAAGTGCCGCGACTGGTACTCGGTGGCGTCGGGAAAAATGCCCAACCAATGCAGGTCGTAGAGGATGGCGTCGGAAAACTCCTGCTTCGAGCGCGCAATGTCGGTGTCGTCGAAGCGCTGGATGAATCGGCCCTTGTTGTTCATGGCAAACAGCCAGTTGAACAGCGCCGTGCGCGCATTGCCGATATGAATGCGGCCGGTCGGCGACGGGGCGAAACGAACGGTAACTGTCATGAACGGGGCGTACCGGATGCTTTTGTGGTTGACAAGATGCGCCCCCGCGCTGGCCGGCAGACATAGAACATGGCGGCTGGAATGAAAAGACCGGACGGTGGACGCCTCCGACTGCGCCCAGGCCGGCGGTGCCCATTTTGTGCCGGCAGCTTTTCACGATAGGAATTTTTTCTTGACTCGGTGCCCTCAGCTATGGTACATATTTGGCTATGG
>NZ_RZOM01001145.1:0-1898 GCF_003999175.1 Mesorhizobium sp. M7A.F.Ca.ET.027.03.2.1
CTGCTCGACAACAACAGCATGCTGGGTGCCCTTTATCATCCCGATGACGGCCACATCGCACCCGCCGATGTCACCCAGGCCATGGCCAAGGGTGCACGCGACCTCGGCGCGAAGATCCATCTCGATACCGAGGTTGTGGGCTTCGAACGCATGCCGAGCGGCGAGTGGAGGGTCAAGACCTTACGCGGCGAGATCGTCTGTGAACATGTCATCCTTGCAACAGGCAATTACGCCCGCCAGACCGGCGCCATGCTTGGCCTGGACATTCCCGCGATCCCGATCCTGCATCAGTACTGGATCACCGAGGCGGTCCCCGAAATTGTGGAACGCAAGCGGCTTGGTCTTCCGGAAATGCCGATCCTCAGGGACGAGGGTTACGAGGGCTATCTGCGCGAAGAAGGCGACGGGCTGATGTTCGGTCCCTACGAGCGCACCGAGCAGCTCAAGCTGTTCGCTGAAAACGGCGTCCCGGAATGGTTCGGCGCCGATCTGCTCGATGAGGATTTCGATGCCGTGTCCTGGAACTGGGAACGCGCGACCGAACTGGTCCCCGCGCTCGGACGCGCCGGCATCAAGCGGAATGTGCGAGGACCTTTCCAGATGACGGCCGATGAACTGCCGCTGATGGGGCAGGCGTGGGGCCTGGAGAATGTCTGGCTCGCCGAAGGGGTGCCGGGAGGCATCCTTTGGGGTGGTGCGATTGGCTATTACCTCTCCGAACGGATCGTGGAGGGTGGCAACAGCATCGACACGGCGGAGCTGGATCCCCGTCGGTTCGGCCACTATGCAAACAAAAACTGGACCCGGGCAAAGGTCCGGGAAGCCTGGGGCACCCACGCCGCACAGCACTATCCTGGCCAGGACATGCCGGCGGCGCGACCGCAGAAAACGGCCCCGTCCTATGATCGCCTAAGCCAGCTCGGCGCGGTGTGGGATGTGTTGAACGGCTGGGAGATGCCGAGCTGGTTTGCGCCTGCCGGTGTCGAAGCGCGCAATGTCTACAGCTGGCGCTGGACCCCCAAAGGGAACCACGTCGCCGCGGAGGTTCAGGCTGTCCGCCAGGCCGCTGGGCTGGTCGAGATGACTCCCATGACCAAGTTCGAGGTCGGCGGGCCGGGCGCCAAGGACTGGCTCGACGGAATCCTGGCCAACAGACTGCCGCGTTCCGGTCGTGTCGGTCTTGCCCATCACCTGACGCCAGCCGGCGGCGTGCAGGCCGAGTATGTGGTGGCGCGGCTGCACAGCGACCTGTTCTATCTCATATCGACGCCGCGCGCAGAGCGCTGGAACCTTGACGATCTCAGCCGGCTGTTGCCGAAAGACGGCAGCGTGCATCTGCGCAACGTCACGGAGGATCGCGGCAGCTTCACGGTGGTTGGGCCGAAGGCGCGCGACATATTGCAGCCGCTGACGGAGATCGACCTCTCCAATGAAGCCTTTCCATGGTTCAGCGTGCAGTCCGGCACCGTCGGCATGGCCAGCGACGTACGGCTCCTGCGCGTCAACTATTCGGGCGAACTGGGATGGGAACTCTATCATCCTCTCTGCTATCAGCGGCATTTGCTGGATGCGCTCCTGGCATCGGGAGAGGCACACGGGCTGAGGCTGGCCGGACTTCAAGCGCTGGAATCGCTTCGTCTCGATAAATCCTACCGCGCCATGTATCGCGACATGAACCCCGAATTGTCAGCCTGGGAAAGCGGCCTCGACCGATTCATCAGCCTCGACAAAGGGGACTTCATCGGCCGCGCCGCACTGGTCGCAAAACAGAAGCAGGTGACACGCCGGATCGCCACGCTGTCGATCGATACCGAAGGTGCGAGCGCGTTCGCCTTCGAGGGCGTCTACCGCGAAGGCGAGCTCGTCGGCCACATCACCTCGGCGGGCTACTCCTACAC
>NZ_RZOM01001146.1:0-1891 GCF_003999175.1 Mesorhizobium sp. M7A.F.Ca.ET.027.03.2.1
CTCGTATTGCGGGTCCTCCCGATTGTCGGTCCAGCTCAGCACGGCCACGCCGGGACGCACGAAGCAGCAGACGTCATCGACATGGCCGTCGGTTTCGTCGAAGGCAAGGCCACGCGGCAGCCAGATGACGGTGTCGACACCGAGATAGTCGCCAAGCTGGCGCTCCACCTCGGCCTTGCCGAGATGGGCGTTGCGATTTCGGTTGAGCAGGCATTGCTCCGTGGTGATGAGGGTGCCCTGGCCGTCGCATTGCAACCCGCCGCCCTCGGCGATCAGAGGTGCGCGGTAGCGCTCCATGTTCTCGATTTCGAGCACTTTTTGCGCTGCCAGGTCATCGAGGTCCCATGGCGCGTAGAGGCCGCCGTCAAAACCGCCATAGGCGTTGAAGATCCAATCGACGCCACGCACGTCGCCTTGATCGTTGACGACGAAATTGGGACCGCTGTCGCGCAGCCAGGAATCGTTGGTGGACATTTCCACGACGCGCACATGGCCGGGCAATCGCGCCCTGGCATTTTGCCACTGGCGTGCGGAGGCCGCCACCGTCACCGGCTCGCTTTGCGCGATCGCCGCGGCGACATCCACGAACAGCTTTTGCGCGGGCTTGGCGCCGAGGCGCCCGGTGTCCGGCCGCTCCGGCCAGATCATCCAGCAGCCTGATTTGGGTTCGAATTCGCCGGGCGCGCGAAACCCATCCTGTTGCGGCCTTGTCGAAAGGGTACGGGGCATCTGGGGACCGCCGGGAAATGGAGTGATGACTTGCCCGGATCAGACGTTTTGGGACCTTGTCCGTCAATGTCCCATTTGGGATATCGGTGTTGGCGGCTGTCTCCTGTTGCGGAACGGCATTGCCTTGCCACGGTGATCGGCGCAAATCTCGACCGGACGGCGTATGCCGGTGACGCAAGCAGTCGACGAAAGGGGAAAAGCGGATGGATGCGACCGAACTGAAGGCCATGCAGGCGCCGCTGAAGCAGGCCTACCGTGACGATGCTTCGCAGGCCCTGATCACGCTTCGCGCCAAGGGCTCGATCGATGACCAGTCGGTTGCCTGCAAGGTGGAGACGGGCAGGGCGCTCGCCATCGCCGGCCTGCATCCGGCAACAGGCGGCTCAGGGCTTGAACTCTGCTCGGGCGACATGCTGCTGGAGGCGTTGGTCGCCTGCGCCGGGGTGACGCTCAAGGCGGTGGCGACGGCGCTCGAGTTCAAGCTCGGCGCCGCCACGGTGGAGGCCGAAGGCGATCTCGATTTTCGCGGCACGCTCGGTGTCGCCAAGGATGCACCGGTCGGCTTTCGCGCCATCCGGCTCAATTTCAACCTCGACACCGCTGAGCCGCAGGAGCGGGTAGACTCGCTGCTGAAGCTGACCGAGCGTTATTGCGTGGTGTTCCAGACCATCAGCCAGAAGCCGGAGCTGACGGTGAGCGCACGCCGCTGATGCTTACTGCGCCGACGGTTCTTCGGCGTCGCCCTCGTCAGTGAAGGGCGAGGCGCTCGGCACGCATTGCACCGACCAGCCGGCCGGTGTCGGCTGCTTCTGATATTCGGTGATGGCGGCGGTGCACTGTTCGCGTTTGTCGAAGGTGCTGGGCAGCACGACCATGCCGCCTTGCGGGCCGGCGATTACCAGATACCAGACCAACGCTGCTGCGGTCGTAGCCATGGGGATTTCCTTGTTCTGCCAGTTGGGCGCTGTTGTGGGAGTCGCTGTGACCCTACCAACTCCATGGAAATGACGAAAGCCTGACCGCCGCACAGCTTCCCGCCGTCACATCACAGCCGCGTGATGTGACGGGGGTTTCCAGCCCGATTTCGAAGCGCAATCGGCTCAGTTGGTGGCAAAACAATAGAACAAGCCATCGCCCCCGGTGCCCTTGAGCGCCTCCTGGC
>NZ_RZOM01001147.1:0-1890 GCF_003999175.1 Mesorhizobium sp. M7A.F.Ca.ET.027.03.2.1
ACCTCGATATGCTGCGCCAGCTTCGGGTCGATATCGGCCACCGGCCTGAGCGCCTGGTTTTGCGGTAGGTCGCCGAACACCATGTCGAGCTTCTTCTTCAGCGTCTCCGCGTCGATGGCGCCGACGACGGCGACACGCAGGCCGCCGCGGGCGAACACCGCTTTGTGCAGGGCTTTGAGATCATTGGGCGTGATGGTGGCGATGCTTTCCTTGGTGCCCTGGTCGGAGCGGGAATAGGGATGATCGCCATAAAGCGCTCGCGCCCATTTGTTCTGCGCCACCGTGTCGGGATCGTTTTCGCCGGCGATGATGCCGGACAGGATCTGGGAGCGGATGCGGTCAATCGGCAGCTGGTCGAAGCGCGGCTCGTTGACCGCCAGCCGCAACAGGTCGAAGGCTTGGTCGCGCTGCTCGGCCAGCATGCGCATGGAGCCGTAGATGCCGTCGCGGCTCTCGTCGAAGCTCATCTCGGCGCCGGCATCGTCGAGCTTGATCTGGAAGTCTTCACTGTCGAGCGGGCCGGCGCCTTCGTCGAACAGGCCGGTCATCAGATTGGCCAGCCCTTCCTTGCCGACCGGATCCTGCGTCGAGCCGCCGCCGAAGACGAAGCGGATGGCGACAACCGGCACGGAATAGTCCTCGACCAGCCAGGCGGTGATGCCCTTTGGCGAGGTGACGGACTGGATGTCCATGGCCCGCGCGGTGAGTGCCGGCAGGATGAGGAAGAGGATGGAGAGAAGTAAAGTGATCAGCGGGGCGATAGCGCGGCTCGGGGTGGTCGTTCCAAACGAACAATTGTCGAAGTCGGCGCCGCCCCTCATCGCCCTGCCGGGCACTTCTCCCCGTATAGTGACGGGGAGAAGGAGGCTGGCCGCAACCTCGGCGTCCGTCTTGCAACCATGGTGATTGGCGAAACCGGCGATGACGGCGCCCCTCTCCCCGTCACTATACTGGGAGAGGATGCCGGCAGGCAGGTGAGGGGCAGCGCCAACGCTCGATCTCTTCATCAAATCAATTCCCCGCCTGTTGCTGCGGCAGCAAATAACCGGTGGTCGACCGGGCGAGCACGAGATAGCGCGCGGCGACGGCCTTGACCTCGTCTGTCGTGACCTTGCGGATGCGGTCCGTCCACTGCTGGACGTCCTGCACATTGCCGCCGGTGGCAAGCGTCGAGCCATAGATGTTGGCCATGGAATCCTGCTTGTCGCGGGCAAAGGTCATCGATCTGACATAGCGGTCCTTGGCCTTTTCCAGCTCCGATGGCGTGACGCCATGCTTGACGATGCGCACCACTTCGGCATCGACCGCCGCTTCGACGTCGGAGATTTTCGCATCCCCGCGCGGCGCGCCATAGACGGTGAAGTTGGTGTCGTCGAGCATGGTGCCCTGGAAAAAGGCGCCGGCGCTGGATGCGATACCTTGCTGGACGACGAGTGCCTGGTAGAGCCGGCTGCGATTGCCGCCGCCAAGGATCTCCGCCAAGAGGTCGAGCGCTTCCGCCTCGCCCGGCTTGCCGGTGTGATAGGACGGCACCACCCATTGCGTGGAAAAGCTCGGCACGCTGACGCGGGCATCGGCGAGCGTCACCGTGCGCTTGGTGTTCTGCTCCGGCTCGACCGGGCGTATGCGCGGCGGCAGATCGGGGCCGCGCGCCACCTTGCCATAGGTCTTTTCGGCCAGCGCCCGCACCGTGTCCGGTTCGACATCGCCGGCAACGATCAGCACCGCGTTGTTGGGCCGGTAATATTTGTCATAGAAGGCGACAGCGTCGGCGCGGTTCAGCTGCTGCATCTCCTGCATCCAGCCGATGACCGGGATGCGATAGGGCTGGTTCTGCCACAGCGTCGCATCGACCTCCTCGTCCAGCACGGCCTCGGGGCTGTTGTCGAT
>NZ_RZOM01001148.1:0-1889 GCF_003999175.1 Mesorhizobium sp. M7A.F.Ca.ET.027.03.2.1
ATCTCCCCCCTTGAGGGGGAGATGTCCGGCAGGACAGAGGGGGGCCTCGTAGGGCTCAATGCCTACTATGATTTCGCGAACTCTCATCCGCGCAATTCTGTCACGATTCCAAATACGTGTCCGCCCAGTTCGACACCGCCCAGCGCGGGTTGTTGGCGATGTTGCCGACCGTGTCGCGCGCGACGCTGATAAAACTCCATTCGGCGACGTTGATCAGCGGCAGGTCGGTGGCCACCTCCTTCTGGAATTCCTTGTAGAGGTCGGTGCGGGCTGATGCGTCGAGCGTCTCCGATGTCTTGGCGATGAGCGCATCGAGCGCGTCGTTCTTGTAGCCGCCCTGGTTGGAGAACGGCACGCCGTCCGGAATGCCGCTCTGCACCAGAATGGTGGTCGAGATCGCCGGATCGCCGCGGAACACCGGCGGGCCGACTGCGAGGTCGAAGGCGTGGTCGGTGTAGACCGCCTTGATGTGCGCGGCCGAGTCGTTGTTGACCAGCTGAGCGTCGATGCCGACGGCGGCGAGCGCCTGGCGCAGATAGTCGCCGAACTGCTTAGTCTCGTTGAAATAGGGCGCGGGCAGCAATTTCAGCGTGAAGCGCTTGCCGTCTGGGCCTTTCTTGTAGCCGGCCTCGTCGAGCAGCGCGTTGGCCTTGGCGACGTCGAAGGCATAGGTCGGCACGTCGGCGGTGTAGAATTGCGGATCGTTCTTCGGCACCGGGCCGGTGGCTGTCGCGGCATAGCCGAGGAACACCGTCTTGACGACGAAATCCTTGTCGATGGCATGCGCGATCGCCTGGCGGACCTTCACGTCTGCCAGCTCCTTGCGGCGATGGTTGATCTCGACGACGAGCTGATAGGTCAGCCCTTCGTAACCTTTGGAGATCACCTTCAGGCCCGGCACCTTGGAGATGCGGTCGAGGTCGGCCAGCGGCACGGCGGAAAAGGCCGCCAGTTGGATCTCTTCGGCCTCCAGCGCGCTCGCCGCTGACGTGCGATCCGGCAGCACCTGATAGATGATCTCGTCAAGATAGGGCTCGTCCTTGCCCCAGTAGTCGGGGTTCTTCGTCAGCCGGTAATATTGGCCGGCCTTGTGCTCGCCGAATTTGAACGGCCCAGTGCCGATGGGCGCGTTGTTGGCGGGGTTGTCCTCGATCTTGCCGACCTCATAGATGTGCTTCGGCACCACGCTGCTCAGCGCCGGCAGCGCGTTGCGGATCAGCTGGAACGGCGTCGGCTTGGCGAATTTGAACACGGCGGTGAGATCGTCGGGCGTGTCGACGCTGGCCAGATCCTTGAACACAGTGCGGCCGAGATTCTGCAGCGGCTTCCAGATCTGCAGCGCCGAAAAGGCGACGTCGGCCGAGGTGAACGGCTTGCCGTCATGCCATTTGACGCCGTCGCGCAGTTTGAACGTCGCCGAGAGCCCGTCGGCGGCACCTTCCCAGCTCAGCGCCAGCCGTGGCGCAAGCCCGTCCTTGCCGTCGAAGGAGGCTTCGGCCAGCGTTTCGACGATCTTGCTGGAGATGAAGAAGACGCCGTTGGAGGCGACGATCGCCGGGTTGAGGTTGCGCGGTTCGGAATCGGCGGCAAGCACTAGCCGCCCGCCCTTCTTTGGCGTCTGCGCCCAGCCCGGTGCCGGCATGGCGGTGGAGGCCAGCAGCATTGCCGAGCCGGCAAGCATCGTGCGTCTGGAAATCGTGAAACCTGACATGATCGAACTCCGTCCTCTCCGCGACCCGGTCGGGTGCGCCAATACCCCTCAGACGCCGGCAAGCCCACCGGCATCCTTGCGGCGGCGATTATGAGCCTTGCCGAGGGTTTCGCCAGAGACGGAATTGGCGCATCCTCGCTTGGCTTTGAAATTTTCGTCCGCTGGACCAGTTTGGAGG
>NZ_RZOM01001149.1:0-1884 GCF_003999175.1 Mesorhizobium sp. M7A.F.Ca.ET.027.03.2.1
GATTGCAGCAGCCCAGAATACAAGCGTCGCGATCCTTCGCGCCCCCTCTGTCCCACCGACATCAACCACTTTCTCACGAACAGTTCCCACCGAACGGGCTTTGCTCTACCAATATCCTGATACGGGCACGGCCCGGCGGGAGGGTCAGAGATGCCGAGTTTCGACAGCCTGTTCAATGCCTTCGTCACCATTCTCGTGACCATCGATCCGCCTGGCCTGGCGCCGCTGTTCCTCGCCGTGACGCGCGGCATGAACCGCGAGGAGCGCCAGCAGGTTTCGGTGCGCGCCTCGATCATCGGTTTCCTGGTGATGGCGCTGTTTGCGGTTGCCGGGGCCTCGATCCTGTCGGTGTTCGGCATCACGCTGCCGGCCTTCCGCGTCGCCGGCGGATTCCTGCTGTTCTTCATCGCCTTCGAGATGGTGTTCGAGCGCCGGCAGGACCGCAAGGAGAAGATCGGCGACGTCGCCATCACCAAGGACATGATCCACAACATCGCCGCCTTCCCGCTGGCGATCCCGCTGATCGCCGGCCCCGGTGCCATTTCGGCAACAGTGCTGCTTTCCGGCTCGTTTCAAGGCTTTGCCGCGCAGGCGGCACTGGTGGGCATCATCTTCGTCTGCCTCGCCATCACCTATCTGGTGTTCGTGCTGTCGGAACGCATCGACCGCATCCTCGGCCAGACCGGTCGCTCGATCCTGACCCGTCTGCTTGGCGTCATCCTGGCGGCACTGGCCGTGCAGTTCGTCGCCGACGGCATCAAGGCGCTGATAGCGGGCTGACAGGCTGACGTGGCGAGAATCCCGAAGCCGGTTCTATTTTCGCCGTCGTGTCGATGACCTCGAAATCGTGGGTAATCGTGGCGGTCTTGGCAAGCATCGCGGAGGCCGAGCAATATTTTTCGATCGAAAGGTCGATCGCGCGTTTCACCTTGTCGCTGGAGAGTGCCCTGCCCTTGACCACGAAATGCATATGGATGCGGGTGAATACTCTTGGTTCGGTTTCGGCCCGGTCAGAATCGAGTTCGACGACGCAGTCCTCGACCGCCTCGCGGCCCTTTTCGAGAATATGCACGACATCATAGGCCGAACAGCCGCCGGTGCCGATCAGCACCAGCTCCATCGGGCTCGGTCCCGGCGTCCCGCCTTCTGGTCCAGGCGCGGTTCCGAGCACGACCTTGTGGCCGCTACCGGACTCCCCGACGAAGGTGCGTTCCTCGACCCATTTTATGCGTGCTTTCATCGAACTCGTCCTTCGCCATATTTCGTTGACCGCCAAGTCAGCGTTCAATTCGACAATGCAAAACCCCGAAAGTCCATGAGGACTCTCGGGGCGCAATGTTTGACTTAAGCCAAAAATAACATCTGCTGTTGCGATCAGAACGGGATTTCGTCGTCCAGTTCGCGCGACGAGCCGCCGCCACCGCCTTTGGGAGCGCCACCACCGCGATTAAAGCCTTCGCTCGGGCTGGACTGGCCGAAATCGGAACCACGGCTGCTACCGCCACCGGTATAGCCGCCGACCTGACCGCCTTCGCCCTGTCCACGCGCGTCGAGCATCTGCAGCTCGCCACGGAATTTCTGCAGCACGACTTCCGTCGTGTACTTGTCGGCGCCGGTCTGGTCCTGCCATTTGCGTGTCTGCAACTGGCCCTCGACATAGACCTTCATGCCCTTCTTCAGATACTGCTCCGCCACCTTGGCGATGCCCTCATTGAAGATGACGACGTTGTGCCACTCGGTTTTTTCCTTGCGTTCGCCGGAATTCTTGTCGCGCCAGCTTTCCGATGTGGCGATGCGGATGTTGACGACCGGCTCGCCCGAATTCAGGCGACGGATTTCGGGATCCGCGCCGAGATTGCCGACCAGAATGACCTTGTTGACGCT
>NZ_RZOM01000114.1:0-9237 GCF_003999175.1 Mesorhizobium sp. M7A.F.Ca.ET.027.03.2.1
GTATCCTTCGGCCCCGTACCCGCAGCGACAGGCGTCGGGCCATTCGTGTTGGTGCTCGAGCACCCGGCAATCCCGATGAGGACGATCGCCGCGCCGATGCGGCAAAAATGTCCAGCACCGAAAAAAACAGTTTCGCCAATATTAATCGTCATATTGTTTCCTTGGCAGCCGAGGTAGAGCGAGATTGGCCCGGTCGGATGTCCCATGTTAATATGTCAAGAAAAGGCCTCGGGAGGAACCCCGCCAACCATGTCCAAAACACCCGATTCGGGCAAAGCGGAAGATGACGAGCCTTCGACCGTCGAGCAATATCTGGTGAAGGACCCGGAACGCTTCGCCCTGAACATGGCGCGCATGATCGAGCAGGCCGGCAAGGCCGCTTCCGCCTGGGCCGAGCCGCGCGAAAAAGGCGACGTGCGCGACCATGTCGCTGAGCCCGTTGTCGATATGGTGAAGACCTTTTCCAAGCTCAGCGAATACTGGCTTGCCGATCCGCAGCGCGCGCTGGAAGCGCAGACGCGGCTGTTCTCCGGCTATATGACGGTCTGGGCCAACGCCATTCAGCGCACCAGCAACGCCGCGCAAGACACCGAAGACGCGGTCAAGCCGGAGCGCGGCGACAAGCGGTTCCTCGACCCGGAATGGGGCCGCAACGCCTTCTTCGATTTCCTCAAGCAGGCCTATCTCGTCACCTCGCGCTGGGCGGCCGATCTGGTCGAGCACGCCGAAGGCCTTGACGAGCACACCCGCCACAAGGCCGGCTTTTACGTCAAGCAGGTGTCCAACGCCATCTCGCCGTCGAATTTCATCCTGACCAATCCGGAACTGTTCCGTGAAACCGTCGCGTCGAACGGCGAAAACCTGGTGCGCGGCATGAAGATGCTGGCCGAGGACATCGCCGCCGGCAAGGGCGACCTGAAGCTGCGGCAGGCCGACTACTCGCCCTTCGAGATCGGCAGGAACATCGCCACCACTCCTGGCAAGGTGGTCGGCCGCAGCGACGTCGCCGAAATCATCCAGTACGACCCGGCGACCGAGACGGTGCTCAAGCGGCCCTTGCTGATCTGCCCGCCATGGATCAACAAATTCTACATCCTCGATTTGAACCCGCAGAAATCCTTCATTCGCTGGGCGGTTGAACAGGGCCACACCGTGTTCGTCATCTCCTGGATCAATCCGGACGAGCGCCACGGCACCAAGAGTTGGGAAGCCTATATCCGCGAGGGTCTGCAATACGGCCTCGACACCGTCGAGAAAGCCACCGGCGAACGCGACGTCAACGCGATCGGCTATTGCGTTGGCGGCACGCTTCTGGCGGCGGCACTGGCGCTGATGGCGCAAGAGGGCGACGACCGCATAAAATCGGCTACCTTCTTCACCACGCAGGTCGACTTCACCTATGCAGGCGACCTGAAAGTGTTCGTCGACGAAGAACAGGTCGCCGCTGTGGAAAAGTCGATGAGCGAAAAGGGCTATCTCGACGGCACCAAGATGGCGACCGCCTTCAACATGCTGCGCTCAGGCGACCTGATCTGGCCCTATGTCGTCAACAACTACATGCGCGGCAAGGATCCCCTGCCCTTCGACCTGCTCTACTGGAATGCAGATTCCACCCGCATGGCGGCGGCCAATCACTCTTTCTACCTGCGCAACTGCTATCTCGAGAACAACCTTTCGCAAGGCACGATGGAACTGGCGGGCCACACGGTCTCGCTTGGGGACATCACCATCCCGGTCTACAACCTCGCCTCCAAGGAAGATCACATCGCGCCGGCGCTTTCGGTGTTCCTCGGTTCGAAATATTTCGGCGGCACGGTCGAGTATGTGATGGCCGGGTCGGGCCATATCGCAGGGGTCGTCAATCCGCCGGCATCCAACAAATACCAGTACTGGACCGGGGGTACGCCGACGGGCGACTTCAGCCAGTGGATAGCCAATGCCACCGACCATCCAGGATCCTGGTGGCCGCACTGGCAAGACTGGATAGAGGCCAAGGACAACACCCGCGTGCCTGCCCGCAAACCGGGCAAGCATATGAAAACCTTGGGTGATGCTCCCGGCACCTATGTGAAAGTACGTGTGTAACGGACTGTAATGTGTGGTGAGTTGACGGACCGCCAAAAGCGGGCGAAATGGTGTCGTCAACCATCAAGCGGCCGTAATTCGGCAATCACCGCAAAAATACTTCCAGGCTTGCGGATTTGACACAGGTCTCGTTTCCGGATCGGAGACAAAGGTCACCCTGGCATCGACGCATGCGTGTGGCGCCAAGGATATACCGACCGGACATCGAGGGGGAATTTGACTTTGAAATCAGCAGGATGGAGCCTCGCAAAGGGAGAACGCCGCGCCATTGTGGCAGCGCTCTGCTCCTTGCTTCTGGCCTCCTGCACTTCGGCTGGCGACCCGACAATGTCGGTCGGAATGCCCGGTTACAATGCCACCGCATCGGATATGAATGCCGCCTCAAGTGGCAAGTCGGCCGCTGTCGCCGATTCGTCCGAGATCACGACCGAGCAGTCGACCGTGATGACGAGCGATACGGCGCTGCCTGAAAAAGTCGCCTACGTGCCTATGTCCAAACCGGGAGCTGCCTTTCCGCTGACCACGCCGGCGGGCGCCGAAACCATCGTTGGAAACACGCCGCAATCGCTGACGCAGCAGGCACAGACCGCGCAGCAAACCGACGCGGTCGCCCAGCAGATTGCCGCGGTCGACGGCGACGTGGCGGCGCCGAAGCCCGCTGCCGCTCCGGCCATGAACAACCCGGTCTATGTGACGGCTGGCGAGATGCCGCAGGCCGAAGCACCAAAGAAGAAAGGCTTCCTCGCCTCGATGTTTGGCGCAACGCCAGCCTCGGCGACACCATCCCCCATCATCAGCAACGCCCGGACGGGCGAGCAGCCCCCGGCGCAGGCAAAAGCGGCGCCAGCAGCGGCAAAGCCGATCATCACGCTGGCCTCGGCCAATTCCACGGCCAAGCCGGTGCAACTGGCTTCGCTCGGTGGCGATAGCGGTCACATCACCGGCAGCGATGCCCTGCCCGGCGTGCGCCAGACGGCCCTGTTCGAGATCAAGCGCAAGTCCGGCCTGGACGACGAAAGCGACGTCGACCTCAACGAGGATGAGGGGCCAATCGGCGGCTCCTATCAGGTTGCGTCAGCCGCCGGCATGGCCCGGTTGGCGCCCAACGGGCTGCTCAAGCAGAACGAAAGCGTCGATGTGGCCTGCCTGAAGCCGTCGCTGGTGCGCGTGCTGAAGACGATCGAAGGCCACTACGGCCGCAAGATGACGGTGACGTCAGGCTATCGCGACCCGGCCCGCAACCGGCGCGCCAACGGCGCCAAGAATTCGCTGCACATGTATTGCGCCGCCGCCGATATCCAGGTTCCCGGCGTTTCGAAATGGGAACTGGCGAGCTACATCAGAAGCATGCCCGGCCGCGGCGGCGTCGGCACGTACTGCCACACAGAATCGGTTCACGTCGACGTCGGCCCCGAGCGCGACTGGAACTGGCGCTGCCGCCGGCGCAGCGGCGGTGACGGCTAGTCTAGCAGACGGTCTTAGGCCTATTAGCAGCCAAGATCGTACCGGTGACCATTCTGAGCATTCGGGATTAGCCGAAGCCTCCCACAAACTTCGTCATCCTAGGGCGAAGCAGGAGCGAAGCTCCGTCGCGAGACCCTGGGATCCATGCCGCGACGGCTGTCGAGGAATGCGACGGAGCAGAATTCTGCACCGTGGTGATGCGTTTGAGTCGCGGCATGAATCCCTTGGGTTGCGGAGCAGCTCCAGGGGTCTGCGCTGCGTCGCTGCGCTCCTTGCTCCGCCCGAGGATGACGAAACGATGGGTGTCGCCGCTAATTATCAAAGCCTGCCAACCCTCGGGAAATCGTTGATTTGGCTGGCCCGGAAAAAAGTTGTCCAAGGTGGCACCTGACGGGTTGCCGGTTGCGCACAACGCCAGTATAAGCCGCTTCGTCTGAGCGCGCCCATCGTCTAGCGGTTAGGACACCGCCCTTTCACGGCGGTAACAGGGGTTCGATTCCCCTTGGGCGTACCAGAAAAATAATGCGTTTAGCGCAAACCTCCCTCCCAATGTGGCCAATTTCGACTGGCTCCCTGCCGCGGTCTTCAACTGACGCGCAGCTTCCGCGATCACACCATAGGCTAACGCGGCCACACAGGTCATAATCCTGCTACAAAGTGGTCGATTCCTCAGGGATGTAGCCGCTCCAAGAGCCCGCCGCAGGTCGCCCCCGTGGCGGGCTTTTCATTGCACGGTCGAGTTGGGTTCTCGGGCACCGCGACAAATGAGAAAGCCCCGCAGTGGTAAGCCCGCATTTATTGCCTGGTTTCCCGGCTTTAAACAGCTGACTTCGCGGTGTACGGATTCGGGCGCAAAAGCCGGATACTACCTGATGAACGCGAGCCACCACGGTCAAAGAGTGGGTGTTGCAACCCCCTCAAGCGCAATGATCCTGGTGTTGGCGCAACGCTTCCGGATTTCAATAAGGCGGGCGTATTCCGGCGAATTGTACCAGCCCATCAACGACGTCATGTCGGGGAATTCGATAATAACCAAACGGTGTGGCTCCCAATCGCCCTCCAAAACCTTGGTCGCACCGCCACGACCTAGATATCTCCCACCATAACGCTCCTCGGTGGCTGGCACATCCCGCCGGTATTCCTCGAACGCGGCAGCGTCCTTTACGTCTACATCCGCGATCAGATAGGCGGCCATTTGCGCTTCCTCCTTCTCGACGGCGCCCGACCGTTACGGTCCGGTCCCGGGGGCGGGGCCTGTCGGTTAAGACGACTCTCTTCAGCGCTTCAACCGGCATCCGCCAACGCGAAGTCAAAAGCCTGTTATAATCCACGGATTGGCGTCGTATCCGAGGCGCGGCTCTGCCTTTGCGCCGCTATCTTCCGATTTGGCTGTTCCCGTGAAACCACAGTCCAGATTTGGAGCGGGCTTCTTGGCTGACGGGTTGGTGGAACATAAAGCGGCGGCGTCACTGACCGCCGCCTTCTTTTCCTTGGCAACAGCGATACCAGTCGCAGCGAAAACGACAGCCACGCAAAATACAGCCACTCTCATTGGAACCCCCATATTGCACCCGACAGATGGTCGGACATGACCTAGCGTCACCTTAATATTAGCACTACGAAATATATTATCTAGCCCCGTGCCATCAAAAGCAGGCTGATTGCCAAGCTTGCATCGTGACCGCCAAAACCGGTGCCGATCTGGACACCAGCCGGCATGAGTCGCATTCTGCTCGTGGAGAAGGACCTGGATCGACAAAACACAGGGGCTGATCAGGCCAACGCTGGCGGGACCGGGCCCTGCGCAGTCGCCGGAGGCGTCTGTCACACAACATTGTGTCGTGGGCGCTGATCCTCATGGCGATAACCATTCTCGGCGGTCTGATCGCGCTCAAGGCCTATCTGATCGCGCTCAAGGCGTACAAGTAAGCAGAGCCCCAGCGCGAGGCTATCAGGCCACAGCCTAGCCGCTGCCAAGCAGCGGCACCGTAACGGTTGTCGCGTAGTTGATCGGGAAGGAACTGAAGTAGGGAAAGTCGATGACGAAGGCATAGGCGGCGGTCAGATGCGCCATGCGGAAGCCGCCGCTCACGGGGTCGATGGCGATGGTGACGTTCACGTCCTTGAACCCCAAGGCCTGCAATTTCTGCGTGGCGATCGATTGAATGTCGGCCTGGGTCAGCGTGTTTTTAAGCTGCAGCGAGCGCGCTGACGTCTCCAGCGTATAGCGAACACTGGAGACCGAGTGCATCGACCAGCCAAAGGCGAAGATTCCGAACAGCAGCATGACAAGGAAGGGCGCGATCAGCGCGAACTCCAGCCCGGCCCCGCCCGATCGATCCCGCCGGAACGCGCTTACCCTAGCGGACACGGATCGTCTCCTGGTGACCGATGACGGTGGAAGTGGCAAAGGCGCCGAAGGCAATTGGCGGCACCCAGGTGCCCGATGCCTGTATCTGGACATAGACCGCTGGCACCTTCGGCCCACTGCACATGGTGGACGCGTCGACCACCGTCGCCCCGCACATAGGGATGCGGCTTAGCGTGACCTGGCCGTCTTCCGGCCGATTTTCCCAGCTCGCAATGGCAAGGGCCTGGGTCGCCGCATCATCGGTCGATCCGCTCATGACCAGGTTCGCGGCGGTCTTCACACCGGCGCGCATCGACAGTGAACTCGTTACGTAGGACCAGCCGTCCAGAATGCCAAGCAGCACCAGGCACAGAATCGGCAGCACCATCGCGAACTCGACCGCCGCAACGCCCGAATCATCGCCAAGGATCGGTATCGATCGGTGACGCACGGCGCTACTCGGACAGTGCCACGGACCGCGCGGCTGGAATGTTGGGCACTCCGAGGCTCGAGCAATCCTGACTGATGGTTGAGTTACCGGACCATTGGATCGTGTTGGCGACGACCCTGGTGCAGCCGCCATTGCCCGAGAAATTGCCAAGATAGTTCACTTGCTGCTTAGGGAAATAGATGGCCCCGGTCAAAAGCGAGTCCGCGGTGCCGTTGAACGTGCTGGATGCGCTCATGCCGGTCCTGTCGCCGTAGAACAGAACGCCTGAATAGGTGCCCGAAGTCGCCGCGCTGAGCTTCACGGACGCATTGCCATTCATGCTGACCGTCGAACTGCCCGACATGAAGATGGTCACCCCGCTGCCGGTGATGGCTGCGTTGGCGTTTATCTTGAAACTGCCCTGGACGACATAGACGCCGGGCGAAAGCGTGACATTGCCCTTCAGGTTCATGCCGCTGCAATAGGTGCCTGGACCGAGCGTCGCCTTGTTGTCGTTCTGGCAGGGGGTTGCGGCCACTGGGGCCGGCAGGTCGACAAAGGGATCGCCGGCAGGCAGTGCCTGGGTGATCGGGGCCGCGCAGACGGTGGTGACGGGATTGCTGAGAGAGACCCCGCCCGCCGATATAAGACAATCGGCCTGCAGACCAGCCGAGCCCTGAAGCTTGATGGCGTCCGAAGCGATCGAATTGGACATGACCGAGCAGCCGTTGAGCTTAACGCTGGTGCTGCCGGAAAACAGCGCCGCCTGCGAAGCGGACGGATCGAGCGCGAGCATGCAGGCACTCGAGGCATCGGTAATAACGGCCACCGCCCTCGCCTGTTCGGGGACCTTGTCCTGCGTGAAGATCAGGGTGAACATCCGGTCGAGCTGCTGGCCGACGATCACCTCGACCGCTTTTTTCGCCGTATTCGGTCCGGACGCCGGCGGCGTATTGACGACGATCGTGCCCGAACCCAGTCCGTTCGACGCCGCGGACTGGGTCGCGGCCGCGACGATCGTCGGCTTGTCGGAACCCGAAATCTGTTCGAGCGCACCGGCATAGGCGGCTGCATCGGCCGTCGCCTGCAATCTCAGGCTGTTGTAGTACCAATAGGAGGTCTCGACGCCGAAGCCCGCAGCGCCGACAACGACCGGCAAGGTGAGGGCAAAAATGGTGGCGACATTTGCGCCCGTGCTCCGGCGCAGGGCGTCCATTACAAGCCGAACACGGGTGAAGCTACTCAAGGCCATGGATTAAATTAGAAAGCACGCATAAATGAACGAATGGCTAAAAAGTTCGTTGCATTTTTGAGCAGTGGTCGATTGGCTTCAAAAAAAAGTGTTTCGCTGGCTGACCTACGCGCAAGCGCGTCGATGTCTCAGAGTGGGCCGCCCCTCAAGGCCGGCGGGAAATTGCCGGATTCGCAGCCGAGACCGCGCGAACAACGACCGGGTCTCCGAAAACCACACCGGAGCAAACGTATTTACAAATTATTGAAGCATGTATTGAGGCTGGAGGTTCAGGATTTGCTTCAAGCGGAAAGAATTGGCATCGACTCTGCGACCGTATCAGCCAACATCTCTCGCTGCACGGCCAGGAAAAACCTGCGCACTTCATCGCTGGCTGCCGTTCTGTCCCTGCCGGACCCGACGACGAGATCGAGCAACTCCGACGCCTTGGCTCTCCAGAACGAGGTGGCGGTCTCGCCATGCAGATTGCCGAGCTTGGCGGCAACCTCCCTGACCAAGAATACCTGACGGTCGATCGGGAATGCACGGACTTTTTCTGGGGACATCTTCCAAACCATGAGACTGACGCAACGAATCAACCATTGCCAACAAGCAAAGGCGTAGCCGGGAAGATGGAAACGGAAGCTTAACAGGGCCGGCCTTGGTGCGGTGCAGTCGTCGGGACGAAACGCGCGCAGCGGCGCGCTCACGACATTGCCGCGTGCGTTCAAACACGATCGCCGGTGTTTTGATCGGGCAACGAACAGGGCACAGCCCTCAGGCCTGGAGCGCCCTCGCCTCACCGCCGCGCTTGCGCGGCGTCATCATGTCCCTGGCCATCAGTCCACTGGCGCGGCAAAACGCCATGAACGCCCGGCAGGCATCCTCGGTCTTGACCACGTCCACCGTGGCGCCAAAGCAGGCGTTGAACGCTTTCTGATAGATCGGGCCCTGACGGCGCGCAGGCCAGTCCTGGAGAAAATCGAGCGCCTGTTCGACGCCATAGATTTCCTCGACTGGCAGACCGGGTCCAGGCGCTATGCGCACAGGCACCTCGAATTGCAGTCTATCCATTTCCTGTCTCCCGAACGGCATCGCCGAGGCAACGCCGTTCGTCGTCAAAAGTTGCTTTGACCGGCCTCTGGCCCAGAAATGTGTCGTCACTTGGGTCGCGGGCCGCCATGTCGCGCCAAACAAATCGCGCACCCGAGATCTGTCCTGGGGTGACATATGCTCACTGGTTCGCCGGATCCGTCTCCGCGTCGAAGGCCATGCGACTGGCGGTGATCAGTACAAATACGGTCGGCACGGCGAAGATGCCGCCGAGAACAAGGGCCGCCATCGCCGACAGGCCGAGCGTCTCGGCAACCGCCCAATAGACGGTTCCGATGCAGATGAGCGCCTGGACGCAGAGGAACGCGGCAGCCGAGGCCACGCGCGACAGGGTTTTGAAGGTCTTGATGCGTTGTTGCATTGAAAAAATCCGGAAATGACGCGCCGCGCGACCGCCGCGCGACCGACAGCCGCCGCACGATCACTACGCGAACAGGAATAGCGATGAGGTGGGGGTACGGCCCTGGGCCGCTCAGGCCGTGATGGTCGGGGGTGCGCGCGGCTGGTTGGTGCTCGCCCCGGGAACCGAGGCGGCCCCATATCCCGCAACCATCGCTCTTTGCG
>NZ_RZOM01001150.1:0-1872 GCF_003999175.1 Mesorhizobium sp. M7A.F.Ca.ET.027.03.2.1
GCGCCATCGTCTGCATTTCACCGTGGAATTTTCCGCTCGCCATCTTCACCGGCCAGATCGCGGCCGCGCTCGTCACCGGCAATTCGGCCATCGCCAAGCCGGCCGAGCAGACGCCGCTGATCGCCTTCCGCGCCGTCGAATTGCTGCGCGAGGCCGGCGTGCCGGAAGATGTCATCCAGCTCCTGCCCGGCGACGGCCCGTCGGTCGGCGGGCCGCTTACATCGGATCCGCGCATCGCCGGCGTTTGCTTCACCGGCTCGACCGAGGTTGCCAAGCTGATCGAGAAGCAGCTGGCCGAGACGGCCGAGCCCGACGCCATGCTGATCGCCGAGACCGGCGGCCTTAACGCGATGATCGTCGATTCCACCGCGCTGCCCGAACAGGCGGTGCGCGATATCCTGGCCTCGGCCTTCCAGAGTGCCGGCCAGCGCTGCTCGGCGCTGCGCGTGCTCTACGTGCAGAAGGACGTCGAGAAGAAGATGCTGGAGATGCTGAAGGGCGCCATGGAGGCGCTCAATGTCGGCGATCCCTGGCGGATTTCGACCGATGTCGGCCCGGTCATCGACGACGAGGCACAGAGCTCGATCCGCGAGTACTGCACGAAGATGGGCCTGCAGGGCCGGCTGATCGCCAAGCTCGAAGCGCCGAAGGAAGGTCGCTTCGTCGCGCCCCACGTCTTCCGCGTCAAGGGTATCGAGGATATGGAGCGCGAGGTGTTCGGGCCGGTGCTGCATGTCGCCAGTTTCGACGCCGACGAGATCGACGCGGTCATCGCCGCCATCAACCGCAAGGGCTACGGCCTGACCTTCGGGCTGCACACCCGGATCGAGGGCCGCGTCCAGCATTTCGTCGACGGCATCCATGCCGGCAACATCTATGTCAACCGCAACCAGATCGGCGCCGTCGTCGGTTCGCAGCCGTTTGGCGGCGAGGGGCTTTCAGGCACCGGCCCGAAGGCCGGCGGCCCGCACTATCTCCGCCGCTTCCGCAAGGGGCTGGAGGCTGGTACCGATTTGCAGGATGGCCATAAGGTGACGGCGACCGAACTTGCCGACAATCTGCCCGATCCCACACTTGGCGGCTGGTCGACCCGTCCGGACCGGATCGCCATTCTGAGGAAGCATCTGCGCGGCAAGGGTGCTGCGGCCATAGGTGCGGCCGCCGGCATCGATTTCGGCCAGATCGACCTGCCCGGGCCGACCGGCGAGGCCAACACGCTCTCGCTGTCGCCACGCGGACGGGTGCTGTGCCTCGGTCCTGACGGCGATACGCTGCTGGCGCAGACGATCCAGGCGCTCGCCGCCGGCAATGCCGTGCTGGCCGTTGCGCCAGGTGCACCGGCAGCCCTTTCTGCGTTGACCGGCAAGGGCCTGCCGCTGGCCGCCATCGACGGCCGGCCGGATCCGGTCGAGGCGCGCGCGCTACGCGTCGACGTCGTCGCTTTTTCAGGCACGTCCGAGGCCGCGCGCATCGTGCGCAAGGTCATCGCCGACCGCTCCGGCCCGATCGTGCCGCTGGTCACGGAGGTGCTCAACCCGGCGGCTTATGCGCATGAACGGGCGGTCTGCGTCGACACCACCGCCGCGGGCGGCAATGCGAGCTTGCTGGCCGGGGCCTGACCCCCGGTCAACTTTTGTTTTTATGCATGTCGTTGTCCCAAAATCGGGACCACTTTTGGCCGACATGCATTACGCGCCTTCGACGACCGAAAAACCCTCGAACTGGGGGTGGCCGAGATAGTGGACCTTTGGCGTGCCGACATTCCTGTGGGCGGCGCGGAAATTCTCGGACTTGGTCCAGGCGATAAAATCGTCGTGGCTGGCCCACACCGTGTGCGACGCGAAAAGCGTGTAGCCTTCGGTCTCGTTGACC
>NZ_RZOM01001151.1:0-1869 GCF_003999175.1 Mesorhizobium sp. M7A.F.Ca.ET.027.03.2.1
AGAGTCCTGACAGTAAAACCGCGATTGAAGATGGACGGGAAAGAAAGTCTCCCAGGCTGGCCATCGACGCCACCGGCCTGACGTTCTGGCCGTCCGGCCAGGGACTTGTCGGCATCCCGCGGGTGGAAAGCTTTCTCGTCAGCGCAGCCCTGGCCGATCCCGACCCTAGCGTGGAGGTGGTGGCGTTCCGACCGTGGGAAGGCCGGTTTCGCCCCCTCGCTCCTTTCGAGCAGGACCATGTCGCGACGGGCGAGATTTCACCCTGGCGGCTCAAACGATGGCCTGGGAGGCGCACGGCGATGTCGCAGGCCCTCGAAGCGGTGAGGCAGCAGCCATGGGGCAAGCGCGACGCCGACCGCCATCTCGCCAAGACGGTGACCCATGGCCGCAAAGGGATTGCCTATCAGGCGACGAGGCTGCTGATCCGGGCCTATCGTCTGTACCAGCGGGCGCGGATCCGGTCGGCCCCGCGTCAGGTTCCAAGCCAACCGAACGAGACCGAACGCGGCTTTGTCCTGATCAGCCATCACATTCTGACCGGGGATGACCGAACCGCCGTCTCCGGGCGCGCCGGCGGCCTCGCGTTTCTTTGCCACGACCTCATCCCGACACTGCGCCCCGACATGGTTGGTATGAGCCCTGGCGAGGCTCGCTACGGGTCATATCTCGAGCACCTCGTGCGTTCCGGCGCGCCGGCATTTTGTGCATCCGACGAAGTTGGTGCGACGCTGACCGATCATATGCAACGGGCAGGCGTCACGCAGCCGGTGGTATATCGGTTTCCGATGCCGTCCATCCTGTACGAGACGGCTTCGCGCATGGGCGAGACTTCGCGCATCGAGGCCGACGAGCCGTTCGTGCTCTACTGCTCGACCATCGAAGTGCGCAAGAACCACATCCTGCTGGCACGGATATGGCAGCAGGCGCTCGACGAGGGCGTCAAGCTGCCGCGGCTCGTCTGCCCCGGGCGCTGGGGCTGGATGATCGATCCGCTGCGCGCCTATCTCAAGGCCCATCCGAGATTGCTTGAGCGGGTTACGTTCACCGGAGCGATCAGCGATGAGGAGCTCATCCGATATTATCGCAGCGCTTCCTTTGGCGTCTTTCCCTCGCATATCGAGGGCTGGGGCTATGGCGCCTCGGAATGTCTCGATTTCGGCATTCCGGTCATCGTCTCGACCGCGCCGGCGCTGATCGAGGCGAGCGGCGGGCTGATGCCGGCGATCGATTCCAATGACCAGGCCAGCTGGTACGCTGCGATCCGCAGGATGGCGGAAGACGCGGACTGGCGCTCATCGCTGACGGAACGCATCGCAAAGCAGCATCGCCCGACGCCGGCATCGGCCAGCTGGGCGGCCATCAAGGCTGGCCTGCAGGCAAGCGCGTCCCTCCGGCCGAAGTCCTAGAGCAATTCTAGGAAAAGTGTGAAGCGGTTTTCCCGGGAAAACGCATAGCGTTTTCCCTTGGGAATTGCGTCAAAACAAAGAGTTAGAGCAGATCGCCGTTTCCGTGAAACGGTGAAATGCTCTAGGTGGGCCGCTTCTTCGCCTTCTTGTGCTTGGGCGCGCCGGTGGTGTCGAATTTCGGCTTGCCCGGCTTCTTCGCCCATGGCTTTGCATCATGCGGGGCGGCCGGGCGCTGATCGACTGCTGCCGGTGCACGTTTTTCGAATTTGCGCTTCGGCGCGTTGGGGTCGAACGGCGCCTTGCCGCGATGCGGCTTCTTGTCGGGGCTTGGCGGCTGATAGCCGGCGCGTGAAAGATCGGGCGTACCGTCGAGCCGCTTCACCAGGATGTTGCCTTGCAGCTTGCGGTCGGGACCGATCGCGGCCAGGAAGCGGTCGGCCCAGTCGGCTGATATCTGCACGTA
>NZ_RZOM01001152.1:0-1867 GCF_003999175.1 Mesorhizobium sp. M7A.F.Ca.ET.027.03.2.1
ATCTCCTTCGAACCGCTGATCTCCTGGCCACTGCTGGCCTTGGCGCTGGTGCCGCTGGCGCTGCTTGCGCTGGTCGGCCTGTGGTTTCGCCAGCGCGGTTCGGTCTTCCGCTTCATCGCCCTTCTGGCGCTCGCCGCCGCTTTGTTCAACCCGGTGTTCCTCAACGAGGAGCGCGAGCCGCTGAAAAGTGTTGTCGCCCTCGTCGTCGACCGCAGCCAGAGCCAGGATATCGGCGACCGCACCAAGCAGACCGACGAGGCGTTGGCCGGGCTGCAGCAGCGGCTTGGCCGCTTCAAGCAGTTCGACGTGCGCGTCGTCGAGGCCGGCAAATCCGAAGCCGCCGAGGAGCGCACCGAGACACGGCTGTTCGGCGCGCTTGAAGGCGCCTTCCGCGACGTGCCGCCGTCACGCATCGGCGGCGCCATCATGATCACAGATGGCGAGGTCCATGACGCCCCCCCGGGAGCGCCCGATTTCAACGCTCCGCTGCATGCGCTGATAACCGGCAACGATCACGAGAAGGATCGCCGCATACGTTTCGAGAACGCGCCGCGCTTCGGTCTTGTCGGCAAGCCGCTCGACATGACCTACCGCGTCATCTCGACCGAAAACGAGACCGGCCCGGTCGATGTGCGCGTCTCGGTCAATGGCGAACAGGTCGCGGTCGAGCACGCCACCGTTGGCCAGGCGATGCCGCTGCAGGTGACCATTCCGGGTGCCGGGCGCAACATCGTCGAACTCGCCATCGATCGCGAACCGGGCGAACTGACCGACACCAACAACCGCGCCATCGCGCTCATCGACGGCATTCGCGAGAACTTGCGCGTGCTGCTCGTCTCCGGCGAGCCGCATGCCGGCGAACGCACCTGGCGCAACCTGCTGAAATCCGACGCCTCGGTCGATCTCGTCCATTTCACCATCCTGCGGCCGCCGGAAAAGCAGGACGGCACGCCGATCAACGAATTGTCGCTGATCGCCTTCCCGACCCGCGAGCTGTTCGTCGAGAAGATCAAGGATTTCGACCTCATCATTTTCGACCGCTACCAGCACCGCGACGTGCTGCCGATCCTCTATTACGACTACATCTCCGAATATGTCGAAAAGGGCGGCGCGCTGCTGATCGCGGCCGGCCCCGAATATGCCGGCGAAAGCTCGATCGCGCGCACGCCGCTGATGTCCGCCCTGCCGGCGATGCCGACCGGCGAGGTGGTCGACAAGGCCTTCTATCCGCGCCTCACCGAACTCGGCCAGCGCCACCCGGTGACGCGTGGGCTGGATGGCTCTGCCACCGAGCCGCCGCACTGGAGCCGCTGGTTCCGCACCATCGGCGTGCAGAATCCCGAAGGCGCAGTTGTGATGAAGGGCGCCGACAACCGGCCGCTGCTGTTGCTCGACCGCAAGGGCGAAGGCCGCGTCGGCATGCTGCTGTCCGATCAGGGCTGGCTGTGGGCGCGCGGCTTCGAGGGCGGCGGCCCGCATGTCCAGCTCTACCGGCGCATCGCCCACTGGCTGATGAAGGAGCCTGAGCTCGAGGAAGAGCGGCTGACCGCCGACGGCCGCGGCATGGTGCTGGAAATCCGCCGCCAGACGATGGCCGACGATCCCGGCCCCGCGCAGATCATCACCCCGTCCGGCAAGACCTTGACCGTCAAGCTCGAGAAATCCGAGCCCGGCGTTTTCCTAGGCAGCGTCGAGACCAGCGAGATCGGCCTCTATCAGGTCGCCAATGGCGACCTCACCGCGCTCGCCCATGTCGGGCCGGTCAACGCCCCGGAATTCGCCGACGTCATTTCCACCGAAAGCCGGCTGAAGGCGCCGGCTGAAGCCACCGGCGGCAGCGTGCGCCGGCTGGCGTCGTCCACAGCCC
>NZ_RZOM01001153.1:0-1862 GCF_003999175.1 Mesorhizobium sp. M7A.F.Ca.ET.027.03.2.1
GCTTGAGCTGGTGAGTCAGATCGACGACGCGCAGCATTTTCGAAACATGGCCGATGTCCTTGTTGGCCGTACCGATATCAAGTCCATCCTCAACGATCCGCTTTTGCCACCACTCGCGGAACGCGATTGCGTCGTCCCGAGTGAGGCTTGCGATCTCCTTGTCGCCAATGACTCCAACCAGATTGGCAACTGCGCGCTTTTTGGGGTTACGCCATTTCTTGATTTGGTTAGGCGACATGGTCAGCAAGTTCTGTTGCTCGATCGTCTCGAATTCCTTGATAAGACCGCTCAGGCGGACCGCTGGCCGCTTCTCCCCACCCATGACGGCCGAGACGTCCTGCGCGTCCTCGATCGATTTTTTGTCGAGGAGCAGCTTGATACGGGCCATGAGTTCGTCGAGCGGCCCCGCTGCTAGTTCCTCGTTAGAGCGATAGGCCAATCCAAATGACCGCGCGCGCTTCCTCGCGGCTTCGAAACGCAGCCCCGCCTCGGCGGATTGGCCTTCCCGCAGTCTACGCCAATACGCCTCCAGCCCCGCGCCGAGGCTTTGCACTGCATCTCGCGCCCGTACACCGCGGGGATCGTCAGCCACGGCGACGCCCGTGGAAATGCGTACTAGGCAGCGGCGATCAAACGCCGCGAATTCCTTCGGCACCCTGCGGACGAGATACCAGATGCCTTCACGTTTATGCGGCTTTGGCGCTGCGGAACGTCGCATTATCTTTCTCTAATGTTACACAGTTTGTTACACAGTCTAAGATAAGTTTCGCTTCGCGCTGGTCAAGCGCAACAAGGAAGCTTTTGAAAGGAAACGATTATTATGGAAGCTAAATGGCGGAGAGGGAGGGATTCGAACCCCCGATGGGCTTGCACCCATGCCGCATTTCGAGTGCGGTGCATTCGACCACTCTGCCACCTCTCCGCGGTCATGGTCGGCCGTTGCCGGCGCGGCGCACTAGATAACGGCTGAACGGGCAGGTTACAAGGCCAATCCGTCAGTTATTTGGCTTCGCAGGCAAGCAGCGGATTCGCGACGGTTCAGCGGCCGCGCGGCCTGGGTAGGTCGGTGACCAGTCACGCATTCTTGCCACGACGACGGTGATGCTGTGCAGTCGTGCTTACACGCTCGGTCCTTCGGCCGCCAACAACTGTCCCGACAACAGCTGTTTGCCTTGACTCGCACTCAACCTTCGGTTAGGGACAGCGCGCAATCGGCGTGGAGGGTTCTTCCGCGCCGCTTGTTTTTTGAACCCGCAGACTGACAAAAAGACGGCTGAACTGCCTCAGGCGGTTCATCAAGGCCGACCGAACAGCGAAAGGCAAAAAATGTTCGCAGTCATTAAAACGGGTGGCAAGCAGTATCGCGTTGCCGCCAACGATCTTCTGAAGATCGAAAAACTCGAAGCCGCTGTCGGCGATATGGTCGAGATCGGCCACGTCCTCGCACATGGCGAAGGCGAGAATGTCACGTTCGGCGCGCCGTTCGTCGACGGCGCGGTGGTCACCGCCGAAGTCGTCGAGCAGGGCAAGAACCGCACCGTCATCGCCTTCAAGAAGCGCCGCCGGCAGAATTCGCGCCGCAAGATCGGCCATCGCCAGCTTTTGACCACCGTGCGGATCTCCGAGATCCTGCTGGGTGGCGCCAAGCCGACGAAGACGGCATCGGTCAAGGCGCCGAAGAAGGTGAAGGCCGGGCCGCCACCGAGGTGCAGGCGGAAGCCGCGCCGAAGAAGGAGCCCAAGGCCAAGGCAGCCGAGACAAAGGCAGCCGAGACCGCGGCAGCGCCGCTGTTCAAGGCGCCGAAGGGTGAGCCGGACGATCTGACCGTGATCAAGGGCATCGGCCCGGTCGCAGCCAAGGAT
>NZ_RZOM01001154.1:0-1859 GCF_003999175.1 Mesorhizobium sp. M7A.F.Ca.ET.027.03.2.1
AGATCGGCAAGATGCCGGTCCATGGCGAAGCCGATGAAACGCTTTTGATGGATGCGGCGACTTTGGTCGAGGAGGCCATGGGGCCGGAAATGCCTGAGGAATGAATTTTTCGCTGGCGCGCACATCGCTGATCGCCGAGGCCGACCTTGTCGGCATATCAGGCGAGCGCGCCGTCTGCGACCCGCGCGGCGTGCTTTATTTTCCGGATCTGCGGCTTCTGGCCGTGTCCGACCTGCATCTGGAAAAGGGTTCGTCGCTGGCACGCCGCGGCACGCTGATCCCGCCCTACGACACCGGCGCGACCTTGTTGCGGCTTCAGGCCGTGATATCAGACTACCAGCCGTCGATCGTCATCAGCCTGGGCGACAGCTTTCACGATGGCGGCGGCGCCCAGCGTATGCATGCAAGCTTCCGCGAGCGGCTGGAAGCGCTGATATCAGGCCGAGACTGGTTCTGGGTCGCCGGCAACCATGACCCGGAAGCGCCAGCCGATCTCCCCGGCGAAACGGTGCGTGAACTTGCTATAGGCTCGCTGCTGTTCCGGCATGAGCCGTCGAAGCAGCGTGTCGAAGGCGAAATAGCGGGCCATCTGCATCCCTGCGCCCGCATAGTCCAGCAGGGACGCTCGGTGAGGCGGCGCTGCTTTGCCGGCGATGGCGGCCGCATGATCATGCCGGCCTTCGGCGCCTATACCGGTTCGCTCAACGTGCTCGACCGCGCCTATGCCGGGCTGTTCCGGCTGGACACGCTGATGGCTTATATGCTGGGCGCCCAACGCATCTTTGCCATTTCCGGCTCGATGCTGCGGCCGGGCTAAACAGCCTTACCTGCCATAGTAGAGCGTAACCGTGTGCTTCGCCTCGGCGAAGAACAGCCAACGTTCGACCAGCATGCCGGCGAACTGGATTGCAGCAGCAAGTACCGACAGCAACGCTGCCAGCGGCCATGGCAGGGCGAACACAATGGCGAGCAGCCCCAAAGGCAACGCGAAGGCCAGAAGCTGCGTGATCTGGCGCAGCCGCGCGCCGTGCTTGCGCGCGATGCGAAAGCCCATTTCCTTGAGCAGATAATTCTCCTCGGTATGCGGCCATTCCAGCGACCGCACCGTGCCGCCCGCCAGCCCGGTCGCGGTGTTGGCGGTTGTCGAGATTTCCAGCCTGTCATTGTAGCGCCAGGTCGCCACTTTCCAGCTCCAGCCGAACAAGGTCAGCAGCAGGCAAGCCGCCAGCTGCACCTTCGAACCCAGCGCAAAGCCCTGCAGCAGCACGTTCAGCAGCACGCTGCCGGTCATCGTCGAGAAGATGAGGTAGCCGGGCAGGGTGAAGTGGCTGTGCCATTGGGCGATCGGCTTCAGCGACGCATAGATCATGCCGGTGGTGCAGACGGTGACGACCGCGCCGATGGCAGCCAGAAATCCGGCGATGCCGACCCAGCCATCGATGCGGCCGAGAAACGCCCAGCCGATGCCGAACAGCCCCGCCGGAATGAAGGTGATGACCGAGGCGACGCCTTCACGCGACAGCCATGAACTGCGCCATTGCGAGAACGCCCGCCAGGCGCGTTCGGGGCGGCCGAGATGACCCGTTGAGGACAACAGGCCGGCCACGATCAGGCCGAGTGCCAGCCCCATGCCGATGAAGCCCAGCCAGAAATCGGGGGGAATGAATTGGAAGCCTCCGAGCACGCCCAGCAGCGCGAGCAGGCCGTAGCCCGCGCCGGTGGCGGTGGTGAAGAAGACGACGGAGAAGGCTGGATGCATGGGTCAGTTCGAAAGCATGCGGTCGACCCAGCCGAGGAAACCGCCTTCGGCCCGCACCGGTTCCAATGCCGGCGCGGCCACCGATGCGGCGCGCTTGCTG
>NZ_RZOM01001155.1:0-1859 GCF_003999175.1 Mesorhizobium sp. M7A.F.Ca.ET.027.03.2.1
CCGGCAGGCCGAGCCGCCGTTCCAGGATGTCGGCAAGCGGCACGTCCAGCCAGCCGGCGAGCGTCGGCGTCGGTGCACCGGGGCCGCTCGATCCGCTGGCCGGCATCGCCGTCGGCCCGCCGACGCTCGCCGGCTGGCTGGACGTGCCGCTTGCCGACATCCTGGAACGGCGGCTCGGCCTGCCGGTGCGGCTGGAGAACGACGCCAATGCCGCGGCGCTCGGCGAATGGCGCTTCGGCGCCGGCCATGGCGCTCGCTCGCTGGTCTTTGTCACGGTTTCGACCGGCATCGGCGGCGGTGTCGTCGTCGACGGGCGCATCCTGCATGGCCGCCGTGGCCTTGCAGCCGAGATCGGTCACATGACCATCACCAATGAAGGCGAGCGCTGCGTATGCGGTGTCGTTGGCTGCTTCGAGGCCATCGCGTCGGGAACGGCACTTGGCCGCCGCGCCAGCGCCGCCACGGCAGCCGGAGACGGCTCTACCTTGCGACGCTTGTCAGCGGACGCGGAGGTGACCGGCCGCCATGTCGTCGAGGCGGCACGGCTGCAGGACGCTCTTGCCTCGGCCTTGCTGGAGGAGGAAGCGCGCTGGCTGGGCATTGGCTTCACCAATCTCCTGCATCTCTATTCGCCCGATGTGCTGGTCGTCGGCGGTGGCATCGCCAATGGGCTCGATCTGATGCTGCCGACCATCGAGGCGCCCATCAGGCAACGGGCTATGCGCGCCTATCGCGACGTGCCGGTCGTTCAGGCCCAGCTCGGCCGCCATGCCGGGCTCGTCGGCGCCGCCAGCCTTGTGCTGTTCGACGACGGGGGCACTTTGGCAGCCCGCATGCCTGTTGGCCCAAGCACGTTTCCGGACACGCCGCTGAGCAAGACCGGCACGGTCTGACGTTGCGACCTGCATGACAAAGGCCAGAGGCAGCACGCCTCCGGCCTTTTACGCATTGACCGCGCGTCATTACTCGGCGGGAACAACGTCCGCCGGCAGGCTATCGTCGGCCGTGCCCGCCAGCGCTCTGGCCAGCTTGGCCTCGTCGAGTTCGCCTTCCCAGCGAGCCACCACCAGCGTGGCGACAGCATTGCCGACGAAGTTGGTCAACGCCCGGCACTCCGACATGAAGCGGTCGACGCCGAGGATCAGCGCCATGCCGGCGACCGGCACCGCCGGAACCACCGAAAGCGTCGCCGCAAGGGTGATGAAGCCCGCTCCGGTGATGCCCGCGGCACCCTTGGAGGAAAGCATGGCCACCAGCAGCAGCAGGATCTGGTCACCCATAGACAGGTGGATGTTGGTCGCCTGTGCGATGAACAGCGCCGCCAGCGTCATGTAGATGTTGGTGCCGTCGAGGTTGAAGGAATAGCCGGTTGGGATGACCAGGCCGACGACCGAGCGCTTGGCGCCGGCCTTCTCCATCTTTTCCATCAGCGAGGGCAGGGCGGCTTCCGATGAGGAGGTGCCCAGCACCAAAAGCAGCTCTTCCTTGATATAGCGGATCAGCGACAGGATGGAGAACCCGTTGTAGCGGCAGACCGCGCCAAGCACGACGAACACGAACAGGAACGACGTCACGTAGAAGGTGCCGACCAGCATAGCGAGATTGATCACCGCGCCGATGCCGTATTTGCCGATGGTGAAGGCCATCGCGCCGAAGGCACCAATGGGGGCCGCCTTCATCAGCACGCTGACCAGCTTGAAGATCGGTGTCGTCAGCGCCTGCAGGAAATTGAGCACGGGCGTGCCCTTGTCGCCGACCAACGCCAGCGCGATGCCGAACAGCACCGAGAAGAACAGCACCTGCAGGATGTCGCCGTCGGCGAAGGCGCCGACGATGGTCGACGGGATGATGTTCATCAG
>NZ_RZOM01001156.1:0-1856 GCF_003999175.1 Mesorhizobium sp. M7A.F.Ca.ET.027.03.2.1
GGGTTGGGCCTATTTCCGCCTCGGCAGGTTCGATGACGCGGTGCGCGAAATGGAACGCGCCGTGTCGCTGAAGCCGGAAGATCCGGTTCTCAACGATCACCTCGGCGATGCCTACTGGCGCGTCGGCCGCAAGCTGGAAGCCACCTTCCAGTGGAACCAGGCTCGCGACCTGAAGCCGGATCCCGATGTGCTGGCCAAATTGCAGCAGAAGCTGATGAAGGGCCTGCCGCCGATCGAGTCCAACACGGCGCAGGAAACTCCGAAGGTCAAGCCAGAGCCGGTGCCCGCCCCGAAAGGGTGACGTCAGCCATTTGAATTCAAGGCGAACGGGGCTCTTTTCGGAGTCCCGTTTTCGTTTGAACCGGATTCGGCTGGCTGCCTCAGAAGAGCTTGCGATAGACGACGAAGCCGGAGTGTTCGGCGACCTTGTCGTAAAGCTTCATCGCCGTGTGATTGGTCTCATGCGTCAGCCAGTATACCCGGCCTGAGCCGGCCGTCTGGGCGCGCTCGTAGACGCCCTCGATCAGCGCCCGTCCGATGCCTTTGCCACGCGAGGCCTGCGTGGTGAAAAGGTCCTGCAGATAGCAATTCGGCGCGATCGCCGTGGTGCTGCGATGGAAGAGATAGTGCACGAGGCCGAGAAGCTGTCCCTCGCCTTCGGCCACCAGCGCGTGGACCGGCTCATAGGCATCGAAGAAACGAGACCATGTCATCTGGGTGATCTCACCCGGCAGGGCCGTTTCGCCCGAGCGGCCATAAAACGCATTGTAGCCGTCCCACAGCGGCAGCCATTGCTCGAAATCCTGTCGCGCGACAGGGCGGATGACGATCGGGCTGGGCATGGCTGAAACCTGTTGTCGTTGCTGCACAGGCGAACAGAGCGCAGGCCCGAGAGATGGGCAATGGGCCAGCCCCTGCAAAGCTTTCAACATTGTCCATAATGTCGGGGTGACCGCATCGGCGTGCTTTGCTTGACGCTTTGCTGCCGGGTCTCTAGGACGTGCCGGCAAGCTAGCCTGTGCTGTCGAGGCCATCCGTGACAATTGAAATCCCCGCCCATATGCATCCCAGCCGCTCGTTCCAGGGGCTGATCCTGACCTTGCACAACTATTGGGCGGCCTATGGCTGCGTCATCCTGCAACCCTACGACATGGAAGTCGGCGCCGGCACCTTTCATCCGGCAACGACGCTGCGCGCGCTCGGCCCAAAACGCTGGAACGCTGCCTATGTCCAGCCTTCGCGTCGTCCCAAGGACGGGCGTTATGGCGAGAACCCGAACCGGCTGCAGCATTATTACCAGTACCAGGTGATCCTGAAGCCGAACCCGCCCAATTTACAGGAACTCTATCTCGGCTCGCTGGCGGCGATCGGCGTCGATCCGCTGCTGCACGACATCCGCTTCGTCGAGGACGATTGGGAAAGCCCGACGCTGGGCGCCTGGGGTCTCGGCTGGGAATGCTGGTGCGACGGCATGGAAGTCTCGCAGTTCACCTACTTCCAGCAGGTCTGCGGCATCGAATGCGCGCCGGTGGCCGGCGAACTCACCTACGGGCTGGAGCGACTGGCCATGTATGTGCAGGGCGTCGACAATGTCTACGACCTCAATTTCAACGGCCGCGAAGGCGCCGACAAGGTCACCTATGGCGATGTCTTCCTGCAGGCCGAGCAGGAATATTCGCGCCACAACTTCGAACACGCCAACACGGCGATGCTTCTGCGCCACTTCGAGGACGCCGAGGCCGAGTGCAAGGCGCTGCTCGACGCCGGCGCGCCGGCATCGAACGACAATCTGCCGATGCACCGCATGGTTTTCCCGGCCTACGACCAGTGCATCAAGGCCAGCCATGTCTTCAACC
>NZ_RZOM01001157.1:0-1855 GCF_003999175.1 Mesorhizobium sp. M7A.F.Ca.ET.027.03.2.1
TCTGTAGTCAATTTCCATTCGCATTCGGAGCGACCATATTCCGGCTGCAGACACCAACACGGACTGCAAACACCAACATGGAGAACTCAGATGACCAAGATCGCTCTCACCGCCGCCGCCATCCTCATTTCCGTCAGCGCCGCCTTTGCCGGCAGCGACAAGTTTGGGTCGAACGACGCCAGCCGGCCGGCTGTCACCAGCACCGACAACACGACCACCGCTTCGATCCACAACCCGGATGCGGCCGTCCGGCAGCCGGTCACGCAAGGCAGCAACCGCGACCTCTTCGGCAGCCGCTGATCTCGATCGCGCTTGCCGCTGATCTCGATCGCGCTCGTCTCTGATCTCGATCGAGCTTGTCGCTGATCCCGATCGCGCCTTGCGACCGACCACGCAAATCCCAACCCCGGAGTGCTTCCAATGACCAGTATCGCAATTCTCGGTGCCAATGGCCGGCTCAGCCGCGTGGTCGCCAAGGCCTTCATCGACGCGGGCTACGAGGTCCGCGCCGTCACCCGCAACGGCAAACTGCCAACTGAACTCGAAGGCGCTACGGCCGTTGCCGGTGACGCGCTCGACCGGGAAGCGCTGATCCGCGCCACGGAAGGTGTCGACATCATCTTCAACGGCCTCAACCCGATCTACACCGAATGGGCCAAGTGCCTGCCGATCGCCGAGAATGTCATGGCCGCTTGCCGTGCCAACAACGCACTGCATCTCTTTCCCGGGACCGTATACAATTACGGGTCGCCGATGCCGGAGGTGATCACGGAAGACACGCCGTTCCGCCCGACGACCGAGAAGGGGCGCATCCGCGTCGCCATGGAGGACCTGTTTCACCGCGAGGCCGAAGCGCGCCGCGTCCGCACCATTATTTTGCGGGCCGGCGATTTCTTCGGCGGCACCGGCAGCGGCTCGTGGTTCGACCTGGTCGTCGCCGCCAAAATCAACAAGGGTGTCTATACGGCGCCCGGCCCGGTCGACCTCGTGCATGAATGGGCCTACCTGCCGGATCTGGCCAGGGCTTTCGTCGGACTGGCGCAGAACCTGGACAAGCTCGGCGCCTATGAAGCCCTCAACTTCCCGGGCCATCCCGTCACCGACCTGGAGATCAAGGCGGCCGCGGAGAAGGCGCTTGGACGCCCGCTCAAGATGACCTCGATGGCGTGGTGGGTGCTGCGCGCCGGCAGCCCGTTCGTGGCGATGTGGCGTGAGATCGTGTCGATGTCCTATCTGCGCTTCGAACCGCACCAACTGGCGTCGGCAAGGCTGGAAGGCATCATCGGCGCGATCCCCCACACGCCGCTGGATCAGGCCGTCACTGAAGCTCTCGGGGATATCGGCATTGCCACCGTGACCGGCGTTGCGAAAGCTGCCTGACCTCCGCGATGGCGGGCGATACTCCTCCGCACATTAACAATCTCCGCGGACTGAAAGGGCGCCTCAGAGCCGTCCCATCAACAGCAGCACCATAAGCACCACCAGCACCACGCCGACAATACCCGAGGGCCCATAGCCCCAGGAGCGCGAATGCGGCCAGGCCGGCACCGCGCCGATGAGGATAAGGACCAGGACGATGATGACTATGGTGGTGATCGGCATGAGAACCCCGCAATTCGACTTTTCGCCCAAGAACAATGCAAAAGGCCGCCCGGTTGTTCCGGGCGGCCTTTGCCGGTCAAATCGGCAATGATTTATTCGGCGGCTTTCGGAAAGGCGATATCCGGCCCGGCTCCGGCATCCCGCCCTGGCGCATCGGTCGATGAAATCTCGACCTTGCCGCGCCGGAACAGACGGCTGATCAAGCCGCGCCGTGCGCCCGGTTTGACCTTGGCGCGGGTGAACACCATCAGCA
>NZ_RZOM01001158.1:0-1853 GCF_003999175.1 Mesorhizobium sp. M7A.F.Ca.ET.027.03.2.1
TCTTCGGGCTCGTCGATATTTCAGGCGCCAGCGAGCAGATGACGGTGCGGCTGATGGATCGCGACGACAACGAACTCTACAAGGTGACGCTCGACCCGGTGCGGTCGGCGTAAGCGCGCTTCTCAACCCTCCCCCTTGTGGGGAAGGTCGGCGGCGGCTTCGCAAAGCGAAGCTGGCGAGACGGGGCGGGGGGTGAAGCGCTGACTAGTCCGGGTAGCAGACCATGGGAATATTCGGCCAGACGGCGCTGTCGCAGTTGGCGGCGTCCTGCCGCTGCTTGAAGGAGGCGCTGACCGGGCCGGTCACCATCGGGTCGACGCCGTCTGGTGCGTCGGCGAAAATCTGCTCGGCCGACTGTGCCTCTGACGGCAAGGCAGGCCGTGATTCCTTCATCGTCGCGGCTGACTGTGCGGCGTTGGCCGCCAGCAGGACGGCGAAGGCAACAGACGCGATGAGCGGCCAGAATCGGTTGAGTTTATCGGTCATGACGTTTGAACTGCCCGGGCCCCAAAGGGTTCCCGCCTTGGTTAACAAAATCATCTCACACGCAGATGCTTAAGATTTGATGAGTATTTGGTGACGCTCCTCCTCTTTCGCAACTGCGAAAAACCCTGTATGAGCCGCGCAACCGAAAGAGGCAGCGCCTTTTGGCCTGCTGCCTGCAACGCTTCCGAGACCAGAACATGAAAATCCGTAATATCGCGATCATCGCGCACGTCGACCATGGAAAGACCACCCTGGTCGACCAGCTTTTGAAGCAGTCCGGCTCCTTCCGAGACAATCAGCGCGTCGCCGAGCGCGCCATGGATTCCAACGACCTCGAAAAGGAACGCGGCATCACCATCCTGGCCAAGGCGACTTCGGTCGACTGGAAGGATACCCGCATCAACATCGTCGACACCCCCGGCCACGCCGATTTCGGTGGCGAGGTCGAACGCATCCTGTCGATGGTGGACTCAGCCATCGTGCTGGTCGACGCAGCCGAAGGGCCGATGCCGCAAACCAAGTTCGTCGTCGGCAAGGCGCTCAAGGTCGGCCTGAAGCCGATCGTCGTCATCAACAAGATCGACCGTCCGGACGCCCGTCACGTCGAGGTGGTCAACGAGGTGTTCGACCTTTTCGCGGCGCTCGACGCCACCGACGAGCAGCTCGACTTCCCGATTCTGTACGGTTCAGGCCGCGATGGCTGGGTTTCGGAAAATCCGGAAGGACCCAAGGACCAGCAACTGGGGCCGCTGTTCGACCTCGTCATCAAGCATGTGCCGGAGCCGACCGTTCATCCCGGCCCGTTCCGCATGATCGGCACCATCCTGGAAGCCAATCCGTTCCTCGGCCGCATCATCACCGGCCGTATCGAGAGCGGCACGCTGAAGGCCAACCAGCCGGTCAAGGTGCTGCACCATGACGGCACCCAGATCGAAACCGGCCGTATTTCGAAGATCCTGGCCTTCCGCGGCCTCGAGCGCCAGCCGATCGAAGAAGCGCAGGCGGGCGACATCGTCGCCATTGCCGGCCTGTCGAAGGGCACCGTCGCCGACACGTTCTGCGACCCGAGCGTAAGCGAACCGCTGCATGCGCAGCCGATCGATCCGCCCACCGTGACGATGTCGTTCCTGGTCAATGACAGTCCGCTGGCCGGCACCGAAGGCGACAAGGTGACCAGCCGCGTCATCCGCGACCGCCTGCTGCGCGAAGCCGAAGGCAATGTCGCGCTGAAGATCGAGGAATCGCCCGACAAGGATTCGTTCTTCGTCTCCGGCCGCGGCGAATTGCAGCTGGCCGTGCTGATCGAGACGATGCGCCGCGAAGGCTTTGAAATCGCCGTGTCGCGTCCGCGCGTCGTCATGCAGAAG
>NZ_RZOM01001159.1:0-1852 GCF_003999175.1 Mesorhizobium sp. M7A.F.Ca.ET.027.03.2.1
TGTCAGAACACCGGTCAGGCCGAAAACGGCAGCTGAGGACGACACCAGGATGATGCCGAGTGTGCGCTCTGCGGCGGTGTCGGTGGCGGCTGCAATGTCAGTCATGCAACCAGCCTACGCCGCTTGGTCCTGACATCGTAGTGTCAGCAATGATGGTGATCCACATCATAGGCGTTTGCGAAAATGCTCGGTGCCGACGATCAACAGGCCGGCGGCGACGATCAGCGCAGCGCCCAGGAACACCTCGCGGCGCGGCACGTCGCCCCAGATCGCAAAGCCGAGTGCGAATGCCCACAACAGCGAGGTGTATTCCAGCGGCGCGATGACCGAAGCCGGTGTGCGCTTCATGCCTTCGAACAGAAGATATTGTGCCAGGCCGCCGAGTGCGCCGACGCTGGCAAGCAGCAGCAACTGGGTCCAATCGGGTGTCTGCCACCAGAGCAATGCCGGCACCGCCGAAAACAGCAGGAAATAGAAATTGTTGAGCAGGAGCTGGATCATCGAGCGCTCGGCAAGGGCGGTCTTGCGCAAGAGCACGATGGCGATGCCCCACAAGAAGGCCGCCGCCAGCACCAGCAGCACCGGCACGGACAGGCCCAGATGGGTCGGATCGCAAGCGACGAACACGCCGGCAAAGCCGATCAGCACCGCCAGCCAGCGCAGCATCGGCACCTTTTCGCCGAGCAGGAACACTGAAAGCACTGTGACGATGATCGGGGCCGCATAATAGACGGTGGTCAGCTCGGCGAGCTGCAGGCTGCGCGCGGCGTTGTAGTAACACAGCCACGCAGCAAGCGTGAAGGCACTGCGCACCAGCATCGGCCGCACGATCGGCGAGCGCATCGTGTCGGCAAACAACTGTCGTCCGCCGATCGCCGCGCACGCGCCCAGAATGGCAATGCTGCGGAAGAACATGATCTGCCAGACGCTCATGCCGACGACCAACAGCTTGATCGAGGCATCCTGTGTCGAAAACAGCAAATAGGCCGCACCGGTCAGCAGGATGCCTGCAAGCACCCGCTCGCGTGTTTCGAGAATGGCGATATCGGCCATAAGGCGCGTGGGACCAAATTTCCGGAGCGGCAGAATGCTGTGAGGAGCGACACGAGGAGCTGTGAATTCAGTTCCCTCGGCACCAAGCTATAAGGGCGAAAATCGCTGCGGCGCTACGCCAGCCCGGTGGTTATGTTGGGGCAGGGGGCCATGCCGAGCTGCACTGTCGCCAAGCCTACTGCGTCGCCTGGTAAAGCTCCGAAGCGGCTTCTTTCAGCGCGCGTCGGCCGTCGGGCCTGAAATACATCATGTGCCCGCCCTCGACGACATCGAGACGGATAGGCTTGGCATCGGCGAGCGATGGGATCTGGTTCACCAGGTAGCGCGAGGCGAGGTAAGGCGTGACCAGGTCGGTGTAGCCGTTGACGATCACGACACCAAGCGAAGGGTTCAGTGAGCGTGCGCGCTGCAGATCGTCCATCACTCCGGCATAGCCTTGCCGCGAGGCGCTGGTCCCGTAATCCCATTTGTGGCTGATTTCGCCATTGAGCAGCCGATAGCTGACATCGGTGCGGAAATTCAATTCGTCACGGATGTAGCCGACGAAAGCCGACGTCAGCGCCGGCACGCTGCGGTCGAGCACCGGATCCGGGCCGGCGATGCGGGCGCTCTCAGGCGCGATATCGGCTGTGCCGATCGTGGCGTCATAGGGGCTGAGCACCTTGCCGCTGGCACGGGTGAACTCCCTTGCGAACAGGCCGGTGGGGATGCGAGCGGAGTTCCGTTGCACCAAATCGAGTGGCAGGCCGGTGATCTCAGCGACGCGCTGGCTCGCCAGCCGCCTGCCTTGCTCCAGTCC
>NZ_RZOM01000115.1:0-9192 GCF_003999175.1 Mesorhizobium sp. M7A.F.Ca.ET.027.03.2.1
GGGCTGGAGCGGCGTCTGTGTGCTTGGGGCCGGCATCGGCCTGTTGGCGTTGCTGTTCTGGGCGCTGACGCTGCGCGTCGGCAGATAGGCCTATGGCAACGGCGCGGTGTCGAGAAGCGGCTGCCAAGCCCGGAACCAGTCGCTCGCCTCGGCCTGCCACGGCCAGATGCCGTCCACAGTGGGATAGATCAGCTGGAGAACACCGAAATCCAGGCCGCCGTAGAACCAGAGGTCCCAGCCGAAATGCTCGCGGTAGTGGTCGATATGAACGGCGCCGAATTGACAGTCGAAACCTTCGAAAAAACCGGACGATCGCTGCCCTGGTTGGAAAACCTCGCCGGAGCGGACGCGGCTGCAATACTCGTTGATGATGAACTGGGAGATTTCCGGCTTCAGGCCGATGACGATGAGTTCCGGCGCCTTGAAGTTGTGCTCTATTCCAACCGAATAGGTGAAAGGCGGATCGTCGCCTTCCTCCAGCACATGCAAGATGTGGCAGCCATAAGCCTCTATATCGGCCAGCGCCTTGGCTTCACCTGGGTCGGTGGCTTTTCTACTCGGCATCGATCTGGTTCTGGGGCGCGGCTTTCTGGAAGGCCGGCAGCGCCATGCAGGCGGCGTTGATGCGCGCGATCGTCGGGTAGGGCGTCAAGTCGACGCCGAAGCGGGCGTTGCTGGCAATCTGCGCGGCGAGGCAGATGTCGGCCAGGCCCGGCGCGTCGCCATGGCAGAATGTACCCGTCTCCGCCGCCGACGCCATGATCTTTTCAAGCGGCTGAAAGCCCTCGTTCACCCAGTGACGGAACCAGTTGGTGATGTCCTCGTCGCCGGCGCCGAACAGGGTGCGCAGCGAGGTCAGCACACGCAGATTGTTCACCGGGTGGATGTCGCAGGCGATCATCTGCGCCAGCATTCTCACGCGTGCCCGGCCGGCCGGGTCCTTCGGCAGCAGCGGTGGTTCCGGGCTGGTCTCGTCGAGGAATTCGATGATCGCCAGCGATTGCGTCAGCAGCGTGCCGTCGCCGAGGATCAGCGCCGGCACCAGCCCTTGCGGATTGACCGCGAGATAGGCTGGTTCCAGATGCTCGCCATGGCGCAGATGATGCGGGACGTAGTCGTAGCTCAGCCCCTTCATCTCCAGCGCGATCCGCACCCGATAGGAGGTGGAGGAGCGATAGTAATTGTGCAGGACGAGTTCGCTCATGGCCTCACTTCGGCTGGCCGATGGTCACTTCGATGGTCCCGATGCCGTCGACGCCGCCGGTCATCGTGTCGCCGGGGCCAACCGCGCCGACGCCTGCCGGCGTACCGGTGAAGATCAGGTCGCCGGGCGCGAGCTCCACCGCCTCGCTGCAGATCGACACGATATCCGATATCGGCCAGATCAGTTCGGCGAGGTCGGCGTCCTGCCTGACCTTGCCGTTGACGGCGAGCCAGATGCGGCCTTTCTGCGGGTGGTCGGATTTCTGCGCTTGCACCAGCGGGCCGCAAGGCGCGGAGCGGTCGAAGGCCTTCGACCAGTCCCAGGGCCGGGCGGCCTTTTTGGCTTCGTCCTGCAGGTCGCGGCGGGTGAGGTCGATGCCGACACCATAGCCCCAGACATGGTCCAGCGCCTTGTCGCGGGGAATGCGGAAGCCGGCTTTGCCGATCGCGGCGACCAGTTCGATCTCGTGGTGCAGATTGGCCGTCAGCGGCGGGTAGGGGATAGCGGTGCCGGAATCGACCACCGCGTCGGCCGGCTTGGTGAAGAAGAAGGGCGGATCACGCTCGTCATTGCCGAATTCGCGGGCATGCGCCGCGTAGTTGCGGCCGACGCAGTAGATACGGCGCACCGCAAAACGATCGGACGAACCGGCAACGGCCACCGATGCGGTTGCGGGCAGGGGAAGGACGAATTCTGTCATCAAGGGTCTCTGCTTGGTTGCCGGAACATTCGACCGATTTGGGGGGCTGGACAAGGCGATTTGGTCGAGAAAGTGCCGGCGGCACTTTCCGCGGGAGATGGCGATATACTATTTGGCAATAATCTGGCCATGGTGGAGAGGTTATTCTAATCGCTCACGAACTGAAATGAACCCCATGACCGCAACCCACGATCGCGCCCGGTTCCTGATCATCGACGACCATCCGCTGTTTCGCGAGGCGCTGCACAGCGCCGTGCAGATGGCCTATCCGGAAGTCGACACGGTGGAGGCACGCTCGATCACTGAAGCGCTCGATCTTCTGGCCGATGCCAAGCCGTTCGACCTCGCGCTTCTCGACCTTTCGATGCCCGACGTGCATGGTTTTGACGGGCTGCTGCAACTCCGGACCCGCTATCCGCGCCTGCCCGTGGTCATCGTCTCAGGCTATGAGGAGCCGAAGATCATTTCCGAGGCGCTGTCCTACGGCGCTGCCGGCTTCATCCCCAAATCGGCACGCAAGAGCGACCTCGCCGCCGCCATACGCTCGGTGATGGAAGGCGCGATCTATGTCCCGGAAACCTATGAAGGCCGCACGCCGGACGCCGAAAGCGTCGACCGCGCCGACATGGTGCAGCGCCTGTCGACGCTGACGCCCCAGCAACTGCGCGTGCTGCAGATGTTGCGCCAAGGCCTGCTCAACAAGCAGATCGCCTACGAGTTGCAGGTGGGCGAGACGACCGTGAAGGCGCATGTCTCGGAGATATTGCGCAAGCTCAATGTCTACAGCCGCACGCAGGCGGTGATCGAGGTGTCGAAGCTGGACAATGCGGAGCTTTTCAGGGATCAGGCGGGGTTTTGAACTTAACCCTCCCATCAATGGGAGGGTATGAAGCTAAGCCAGCAAATGCGCCAGCAGGGCCCTTAGCTGCGCCGGTTTCAGCGGCTTGCGCATCAGTTCGATGCCGCCGGAGCGGGCGGCTTTGGCGACTGCTTCCGAACTGTCGGCGGTGACGATCAGCGCCGGCACGGCGCGGCCGAGATAGTCGCGGACTTCGGCGATGGTCGTGGTGCCGAGATCGCCGCCGTCGAGATGCTGGTCGGCAATGACGATGTCGGGCACCCAGTCGGTGTCGCCAAGCATGTCGAGCGCATCGTCGGTCGAGGTCGCGGCCCGCACCAGGCATTGCCAGCGTTCGAGCAGGAAGGTCATGGCCTGCAGCACTTCGATATCGTTCTCGACCAGCAGCACCTTGGTGCCGAACAGGCCATAGCCGCGCGGCCGTTCCATGTCGGCAACCCTGGCGATGGCATCGGTTGGCGCACCGATGCCGACGGGAACATCGATGTGGAAGATCGTGCCGCGTTCGACCTTCGACGAGAATGTCACGGGATGGCCGAGCGCGCTGGCCATGCGGCGCACGATGGCAAGCCCGAGCCCGAGACCGCCACCGTCCAGTTCGGCATTGGCCGGCGAGGTGCCGCGGTGGAACTCCTCGAACACCGCCTCGCGCTGGTCGTCGGGAATGCCGCAGCCAGTATCGGCGACGTCGATGCGGATGGTGTCGCCGCGATGCCTGGTGCCGACAAGCACGCCGCCCGAGCGTGTATAGCCCAGCGCGTTGGAAAGAATGTTCTGCAGGATGCGGCGCAGCAGCGTGCGGTCGGAGCGGACCACCGCATGGACCGGCCGGAATTTCAGCGACAGGCCTTTCATCTCCGCCACCGGCAGGAAATCCGAGCGGAGCGACGAGAACAGCGCCTCCAAGCTGACATCGCTCATGTCGGGCTGCACCACGCCGGCATCGAGCTTTGATATGTCGAGCAGGGTTCGCAGCAGGTCCTCCATCGTCTCCAGCGAGCGCTCGACCTGCCGCACCAGTTTCTTGCCCTCGTCACTGGTCTGAACTTCGGCGAGCGCCGAAACCGAGAGATGGGCCGCGTTCAGCGGCTGCAGCACGTCGTGGCTGGCAGCGGCGAGGAAACGGGTTTTCGACAGGTTCGCCAATTCGGCGTTTTCCTTGGCGGCGCTGAGGTCGATGTTCGACTGCTCCAGCCGCCGCAAGGTCGAGTGCAGTTCCTCGGTGCGGGTGCGCACCCGGTTTTCCAGCGAGATCGCGGTCTGAAACAGCGAAAAGGCGTTGCCTTGCTGGTCCATCGAGCGCTCGACGCGGCTGACCAGTGCCGCGTTGATCTTCTTCAGCTTTTCAAGATCGTTTATGTCCCTCAGCGGCATCTTGTTGCGCCGTCCTATTCCGCCGCCTGGCGCTCGCCGAAGGCGATGCCGGTAAAAGTCTGATTCAGATGCATCGACCGGTACTGTTCGCCATAGGTGCCGAAGCCGATGACATTGTTGACCCGGTAGAGTTCCGAGATCTCGCGAAACACCTGCCGATTGCGCGCGTCCAGCCGGCGCAGCACGCAGTCGAAGCCGAGGATCATGTCGATACCGCCAAGCCTCTCCTCGACATCGCGCAGGGCGGCGCGCGTCGATTCGACCATGTCCTTGGGTTGAGCGATCGACAGCACGACGCCATCGTCTATGGCGCAGAAGAACGACAGCGAGCCGTCGGCATGCATCTTCTGGATCGACCGGCAATAATATTGGCCGCCCACCTTCACCACCACGGGATGCGAGGCGAAGCTCAGTGGCGTCAGCATCTGCGCGACGATGCCGACGGACGCGGAATATTCCTGCGCCGCATTGGTGGCATTGAACTCGCGCACGATGCGGTGATCGGGATCGGAAGCCGTCACCACCAGTTTTTCATCGGTGGGAACGAAATTGTCGGTCTTGAAGACATGGAAGGGAATTTCGGTCGATATCAGCACGATGATGGCGCTGTCGGAGGTGACCTTGCCGTTCGAGATCAGGCGCGTCGTCTCGAATTTCAGATCGTCGCCGGCGGAGCCGCCAAGCAGCGGAATGTCATCGAGGCCCCAGTGGATGGCTGAACTCACCGCTTCTTCGGCATAAGAGAGCCCGTCGATGAAGCAGAGCGCGAAAGTGCCTTTGGTCCGATCGCAACCAAGGCGCGCGCGCAGCGATCGCCGCAGGGTCTCCACCTCGCCGGTGATCCTGTCCATACCCGACGAGGACAGATTTTCGACCATCACGCTGACGGCGGTGAACGCGGTGGACGGAAGCAGCATGGCCAGCACATGGCCATCCTCGAGACCTTGCGGCGTGATCTCGCCGGCAGTCGAACAGCCGGCGTGGTGGAGCGCCGGTGCGTGGGTCATGAGCGCCTGGGAAAGGGCGCTGGCTTCGACCAGGCTCTGCGAAAAGAACAGCAGGGCAAAGCCTGCGTCGATGGCGGCTGCTTCCAGTGCGATCGCCTTGGCGAACGCCTCCATGTCGGGCTCGTCCGTGGTGAGCGCCGACAGGCCGCATGCATAGCGCGTCTGTGAATTGGCCAGCGATGTTCTCCGCATTTCCTCCGACGCTTTTTTGTGCGCGGCTGTTTTTAAATGCTTCTGGCGCGCGGGCGTCGACCGACATTGTTGCCTTCAATCGGCGGTTTGGCAATGGGGCCACCGGCACCGCATGTTTGGGCGCGGCCATGACCGAAAGTACAATGTTCCGCGTTTGCGACGTGCTGTTTTTTGTCCGATGTGCGGTGTACGAATAATGCACCACCGAAGCGCGAATACCGCGTCGGCAGCGTGGATACCAAGGTTGATACCCAGGGAGGGACCATGTCGGACGTTTCGTTGATGGTGAACGGAAAGCGGGTCAGCGGTGCTGCCGAGGACCGAACACTTCTGGTTCACTTCCTGCGGGAAAATCTCGGCCTTACCGGCACGCATGTCGGTTGCGACACCTCGCAATGCGGTGCCTGCGTCGTCCACGTCGATGGCAAGGCGGTCAAATCCTGTACGATGCTCGCGGTGCAGGCCTCCGGCTCCACCGTGCTGACGATCGAGGGCCTGGCCAATGGCGCCGACCTGCATCCGGTGCAGGCCGCCTTCAAGGAACATCACGGGCTGCAATGCGGCTTCTGCACGCCGGGCATGATCATGACGGCGACCGACATGATCAGCCGCCACCCCGAAGGGCTCGACGAGGCGACGGTGCGTGCCGAGCTCGACGGCAACATCTGCCGCTGCACCGGCTACCACAACATCGTCAAGGCGATCCTCGCCGCATCGACGACGATGAAGGGGTCCAAGGGTAAGGCGAGACAAGCTGCTTAGGCAAGGGAATAAGGGAGTAGGGCAGTAGGGGAGTAGGGCAAAAGGCCAACGCAACGAGGCCCTTTTTCCCTAGTCCCTTACTCCCTACTGCCCTACTCCCATAAATTCCGGAGGAATTTCTGATGGGCATTGAAGGTGTTGGCGCTCGGGTCGCGCGCAAGGAAGACAAACGGTTCATCACGGGCGCCGGCCGCTATGTCGACGACATGGTGGTTCCCGGCATGAAGCACGCCGCCTTTGTGCGCAGTCCGCACGCGCATGCGCAGATCAAGAAGATCGATGTGAAGAAGGCTCAAGGCATGCCCGGCGTCATCGGCGTGCTGACCGGCAAGGAACTCAAGGCCGACGGCATCGGCAATCTCATCTGCGGCTGGATGATCCACTCCAAGGACGGCTCGCCGATGAAAATGGGAGCGTGGTCGCCACTCGCCTTCGACCGGGTCCGTTATGTCGGCGACGCCGTCGTCATCGTCGTCGCCGAGACCAAGGGGCAGGCGCGTGATGCCGCCGAGGCGGTCGAGATCACCTACAAGGAGCTGAAGGCCGTCGTCGATGCCTCCAAGGCGATGGACAAGGGTGCGCCGCAGATCCACCCCGAAGCGGACAACAATCTGATCTTCGACTGGGACATCGGCAACGCCGACGACACCGCGGCGGCCTTCGGGAAGGCGGCCCATGTCGTCAAGATGGACATCATCAACAACCGGCTGGTGCCTAATGCCATGGAGCCGCGCGCCGCACTTGGCCATTACGACAAGGCCGAGGATCACTATACCTGCTGGACGACCTCGCAGAATCCGCATGTGGCGCGGCTGGTGATGAGCGCCTTCTACAATGTGGCGCCGGAAAACAAGCTGCGCGTGATCGCGCCCGATGTCGGCGGCGGCTTCGGCTCGAAGATCTACATCTATCCCGAAGAGATCGTCTGCCTGTGGGCGTCGAAGAAGACCGGCGTGCCGGTCAAATGGGTGGCCGACCGGACCGAGAGTTTTCTGACCGACGCGCATGGCCGCGACCATCACACCCATGCTGAAATGGCCTTCGACAAGGACCACAGGATCCTCGGCCTGAAGGTGGAAACCCAGGCCAATCTCGGCGCCTATATGTCGCTGTTTTCATCGGCGACGCCGACCTATCTCTATGCGACGCTGCTGTCGGGCCAGTACAACATCCCGGCCATCCACGCCAATGTGAAGGCGATCTACACCAACACCGCGCCCGTCGATGCCTATCGCGGGGCAGGGCGGCCGGAAGCGACCTTCGTCATGGAGCGCATGATGGAGACGGCGGCCCGCCAGTTCGGCGTTTCGCCGGCCGAGCTGCGGCGCAAGAACTTCGTCACAGCGTTTCCGCATCAGACGCCGGTCATCATGTGCTATGACGCCGGCGACTATGCCGCTTCGCTCGATGCGGCAATGCAGGCGTCGGACTATGCCGGCTTCGCCAAGCGCAAGGCCGCCGCCGCCAACAAGGGGTTGCTGCGCGGCATCGGCATGAGCTGCTACATCGAGGCCTGCGGCATCGCGCCGTCTGCGGCTGTCGGCTCGCTCGGCGCCGGTGTCGGCCTTTGGGAATCGGCGGAAGTGCGCGTCAACGCGGTCGGCACGATCGAGGTGCTGACCGGCTCCCACAGCCACGGCCAGGGCCATGAGACGACCTTCGCGCAACTGGTCAATGAGCGCTTCGGCGTGCCGCTCGATTCGGTCTCAATCGTCCATGGCGATACCGACAAGGTGCAGATGGGCATGGGCACCTATGGCTCGCGTTCGGGTGCGGTCGGCATGTCAGCCATCGTTAAGGCGCTCGACAAGGTCGAGGCCAAGGCCAAGAAGATCGCGGCGCACCTGCTTGAGGCCGACGAAGGCGACATCATCATCGAGAACGGCGCGCTGAAGGTGGCCGGCACCGACAAGAACGTGCCGTGGTTCCAGATGGCGCTGGCCGCCTACACCGCCCACAATCTGCCTGATGGCATGGAGCCCGGGCTGAAGGAGACGGCGTTCTACGATCCGTCCAATTTCACCTTCCCCGCGGGCTGCTACATCTGCGAGGTCGACGTCGACCCGGAAACCGGCGTGACCGAGATCGTCCAGTTCGTCGCCGCCGATGATTTCGGCAACATCATCAATCCGATGATCGTCGAGGGCCAGGTGCATGGCGGGCTGGCGCAAGGCATTGGCCAGGCACTGCTCGAAGGCGCCCATTACGACAACAGCGGACAATTGCTGACCGCGAGCTACATGGACTACACCATGCCGCGCGCCGGCGATTTGCCGTCGTTCAAGGTATCGACCTCGAACACCCCTTGCCCGGGCAATCCGTTGGGGATCAAGGGTTGCGGCGAGGCCGGCGCCATCGGCTCGCCGCCGGCGGTGATCAACGCTATCACCGACGCCATCGGCAGCAACGATCTTGCCATGCCGGCTTCGCCGTCCACCGTGTGGGCCGCGATCCGCGCGACGAAACATTGAACGCGAATGGCGAATAGGGGTAGCGAATAGGGAAGAGAATGTTCGCTACTTCCTGCTCGCTCTTTCACCCAGGGGAGAAAGACAAATGTACGCAGTCAACTATCATCGCGCCGCCTCGGTCGCCGATGCCGCCAAGCTGATCAAGACCGGCGACGCCAAGCTGCTTTCGGGCGGTATGACGCTGATCCCGGCGATGAAGACGCGGCTTGCCGCGCCGTCCGACCTTGTCGACCTGTCGCGGATCACGGAGCTGCAGGGCGTCACGGTGTCGGGCAAGACCGTCACCATCGGCGCTGCCACCACGCATAATGCTGTTGCCAATGACGAGAAGCTGAAGAAGGCCTGTCCGGCGCTTTCCCATCTGGCATCGCTGATCGGCGATCCGGCGGTGCGCCACAAGGGAACGATCGGCGGCTCGATCGCCAACAACGATCCGGCGGCCGATTATCCGGCGGCGCTGCTGGCGTTGGGCGCGACCATCGTCACCAACAAGCGCGAGATCGCTGCCGACAAGTTCTTCAAGGGCCTGTTCGAGACCTCGTTGAAGGATGGCGAGATCGTCACCGCCGTCACCTTCACCGCGCCGGGCAAGGCGGCCTATGAAAAATTCCGCAATCCGGCAT
>NZ_RZOM01001160.1:0-1850 GCF_003999175.1 Mesorhizobium sp. M7A.F.Ca.ET.027.03.2.1
ACTGCAAGGATAACTCGTGGAAACACCCTAGCAGAGGCCCGTCACTGATTTCCCTGAAGTCCAGTGACGGGCCTACTTCGTCAGACGTCGGCTAGTGCTAAATCTTTCTCGTAGGGCTGGAACAAGCATCCGCAATTGAAGTTGGAAATGTGCTTGGTTGAGATGTCCCCTCCTCAAGTCCAAGCTCTGGTGCAAGGCCCGTCGCTGTCCGTGTCCTTCAGCGGCGGGCTTCCTTCGTCAGACGCTCGACGGTCTCAATGATCGCGTTGGCCAGAGCTTCGCTCGGTTGCCACAGGGGCATCGGTTCCATGTGTCAAAGGTGAGGTCGGCACGATCAAGTTACCAAGCACCGGTAACGGTGAGCGTGCCGACCTCATCTGGGGCTAAATGACCAGGCCTGCAAGCTACTGGCAGAATGAAAGCGCAGCAATTAATCCTGTTGGCCTAGACTGCCCGTCAGGCCATTCCGCGATAGCACCATAGGCATGAGAGTCGGGGATATATTAGCTTGAGCTTGCGGCGGCTCACCTCCGCCCGCCCGGCCGGCGCCTAACGTCCCAACAAACCCGCCACAGGCGCCGGCCACCCCTCGCACCGGTCGCTTCCGGAGATGTGCATTGTGGGCGATGCGTCGCCGCGTCGGCCCGTCATGCCTTTGCCTCCCGGATCGCCCGCAGCGTGGCGTGGCGTAGTTTATTTTCGCGCTTAAGGGTCTTTCACGCGTCCGACAAGGCCAGGTTTGATCCATTCGGCGTCGGGCTTGTCGGCGCCCCTCGGTGGCGCGCCTTTCCCCTCTTGCACCTTGGCATAGAGGCGTTCCCGCATGGCTTTGGTCAGGGCGATGTTTGCCGAGCCGACGTAGCGGCGTTCCGCATCGCGGGTTGCCATCAAGGCGAGTGGAGCCGAACCGGGCGTTCGCTGCACGCCTGCAACTTCAAAGTCGACTTCCTCATAGCATTTCGTTTTCACCCAGGCTTCGGTGTCGCCTGACCGATAGCTGCTCTCTTCCCGCTTCGACACCATGCCCTCTAGGCCCATCCGATCAACCGCGGCATAAAAGTCAGCCCCGCCGCCATGCACATGGTGGCTATACTGGATCACGCCTTTGGCAGGCCCGACGAGTTCGAGCAGCTTTCCCGACGTGCCAGCAACGGTTCGCGGCGTAGGTCGATGCCATCATGGTGCAGCAGATCGAAGGCGACGAAGATGATCCGATCCGGCGCCCATCGCATTGCCGACCGCAGCGAATGGAAATCCGATACGCCCTTCTCGTTGAGAACGATTGCCTCACCGTCGATGATTGCCGACTTGGGGGAAAGGGTTGCCGCCGCCTCGACAATCGTCTTGTACGTCGATGACCAGTCGTAGCCCCTCCGCGTGATCGTTCGGGCAGTGCCGTCCCCGACAATGACTTGCGTCCGGTAGCCATCATACTTGATTTCGTGAATCCAGTTGTCCCCTGTCGGCGGCACCTCGACAAGCGTGGGGAACATTGGCCGGATGAACTTCAACATACGCGAACTCGGACAGGACCGAATTTAAATTAGAATAGGCTAAAATAGTTGCAAAGGAATGCACCAGGCACTTGGGCAGGTGTTCATGCCACACCCGTTTCGGCCGGCGTCAGGGAACGATTCCGTCCTCCCTGTGTTTCAATCTCATGACAAACATCCCGAAACGCCAGGGAATCGCGATGGGGGCCGAAGTCGCCAGTGCCAAGCAACGCCTGGAACGGGCCGAGCTCGCGATTCAGCGCTCGAAAGAGATGGTGGCTCAAAACATTGAGCGTTCCGGCAGGATACGGCGTTTGGTCGAGGCCGCCATACAAGATCGATAGACTCCCGAGCAAC
>NZ_RZOM01001161.1:0-1849 GCF_003999175.1 Mesorhizobium sp. M7A.F.Ca.ET.027.03.2.1
GTGCTGGCCGCCGTCATCACCCAGTTCCCCTTCGCCGAGAAGATCGTCGCGCCCTACATCCTGCTTCTGGTCACCACGCCGATGCTGGCGCTGGTGCCGCTTCTGATCCTGCGCTTCGGCTTCGGCTACACGCCGCGCATCATCGCGGTGGCGCTGGCCGCCGGGCCGATGGTGATGATCAATGCCGCCACCGGCTTTCGCCGCGTCGACAGCGCCAAGATCGCGCTGGCACGCTCCTATGGCGCCAGCACCCTGCAGATCTTCTGGAAGATCCGAGCGCCGATGGCGCTGCCGATGATCCTGGTCGGGCTGATGATCGGCGCCATCTTCGGTCTGCTGACCGCGGTCGGCGCCGAAATGGTCGGCGGCGGCTTCGGCCTCGGCAACCGGCTGACGACCTATTCGTCGATGATCCAGATGCCGCAGTTCTTCGCCGTGGTGCTGATCCTGTCGACGCTCGGCATCCTGATCTACGTGCTGTTCTTCCTGGTCGGCAAGAAATGGGCGAGCTGGGAGGCTTGAACACAAAAGTACAGACGGCGCCCGGGAGGCGGGCGGCAAGAGACTGACATCAAACAAAAAAGGGGAATGCCATGACCAATAATTTCTCGACCAACCCGGCGGGGATCAGCCGCCGCACTTTCCTGCAGGTGACCGGCGCCGGGCTGGTGACCGCGACGGTGCTTGGCGCCACCGGCCTCAAGGCCAGGGCCGAACCCTACGGAAAATTCACCTGGATCTCGCCGCGCGGCACGCTCGAAGTGCTCGACGACTATCCCTACTGGGCAGCCAAGAAGGCCGGCTATTTCGATGGGCTGGACACCGACATGCAGCCGGGGCCGTCGGACGGCACCGCGACGGTGAAGTTCGTCGATGTCGGCCAGGCCGATATGGGCTTCCCGTCGCCCGGCGTGTTCTCCTTCGCCATCCAGAACGGCATGAAGCTGAAGTCGGTGTTCCATATGGGCGCCCGCGACACGTTCAGCATCGCCTTCCGCAAGGGCGAGGGATCGAACGATCTGAAGAAGCTGGAAGGCAAGACCATCCTGCTCGGCTCCGCCGCCTGGCAGTCGATCACCGACCCGCTGCTGGCGGCGCAGGGCGTCGACATCAAGAAGGTCAAATATGTCGAAGCCGGCTGGCCGACATGGGGCACGGCTCTTGCCGGCGGCCAGGGCGACGCTGCCCTGTCGTGGGAAGGCCTACGCGCCGAATGGATCGCCAAGGGGCTCGACTTCGAATACTGGCTCGGCGTGCAGAACTCAAAGCTGCCGGCCAATACTTTCGTCGTGCGCGCCGCCGATCTGGAGGACGCCGACAAGAAGGCGTTGCTGGAAAAGTACCTGCGCGGCTGGGCGATGGGCCTCGAATTCGGCTACCAGAATCCCCGCGCGGCGGTCGAAGCGGTGTTCGAGCAGTTCCCGACGCTGGCCAAGAATCTCGGGCCGGAGCTCGGCACCACCTCGATCCTGCAGCAGATCAACGTCTTCCGCGGCGACATGGACAAACGCGGCGGCTGGGGCTCGCACGACATGGCGAGCTGGCAGGGCTTCTTCGACGAGATCCACAAGATCGGCCAGATCACCGCTCCGGTGAAGGCCGAGGATGTCTGCACCAATGATTTGATCGGCCCGGCCAATGATTTCGACAAGGCCAAGGTCAAGGCCGATGCCGACGGGTACAAGCTGTCGGAAGGCTTTGCCGCGCTCGATGTCGAGAAGATCAAGGCGCATCTGTTCGATTCAGCGGTGAAGTAGGGCTGACAATGTCCAGGTCAGCGCCGCCCCTCACCTGCCTGCCTGCATCCTCTCCCCGTAAACGGGGCGAGGGGACGCTGTCGTTGATGATT
>NZ_RZOM01001162.1:0-1845 GCF_003999175.1 Mesorhizobium sp. M7A.F.Ca.ET.027.03.2.1
GGTGGGTGCCGCCTGGGCGGCTGGATGCCTTCAGCCGATCAGCTGGCTGAGCGCCATGGCGACGGTCATGTCGCCTTCGACCTTTATCTTGCCGGTCATGAACGCCATCGTCGGGTTCAGGTCGCCAGCGATCAGCGAATCCAGATCGTCGAGCGAGAGCTTGATGGTGCAGTCGGTGGGTGCATCGGTGTTCGAGACGGTTGCGCCGTCGATGACGATGACGCCGTCGCTGCCGGTGTCGAATTTCACGGAACGATCGAACCCGCTGCTGGCCACCCGCGACTTGATCTTCTCGGCAATCTCCTGAACGCTCACGCTGTTCTCCTTGTCTGGTTGCATCTGTCTCGCAACGGCGCTTCGATCCAGCCGAAGCCCATGCCGCGGTTTCGCGATCACGGTCGCTGCCGCATATAGCTTTGGGTTGACGTTTACGTCAACGCGAATTCGGGCGGTTGGTTCCTGCCGTCGCGGCAGGTGAGCCCCGATGAGGCCGGGACTCCGAGCCGGGGCAACTCAGTGTTCCTTGAACGCCTTGGTCATTTCGCTCGCCGTCTCGCTTTTCTTGCGGCGCAGCCAGTTGTCGCGGATTTCGTCCTTCGACAGGAAATTGACCTGGTCGATCAGAACCTCATGCACCAAGGGCGCGCCGACACGCGCGTTGACGGTATCGCGGATTGCGGCGCGGAAGGCATCGAGATCGATGGTCGCCTTGTTGGTGAAGTCGATCTGCGGATTGGAATAGAGGTAGGAATAGACCTGGTCGGTGATCAGCGCTTCGGCCGGAATGGACAGCTTCTTTATCTGCTCGGGTTCGACGGTGTAGACGAGCTTGGTCAGGAAATAGCCGCCGATCTCAGAATCGCGGATCAGCGGCACCGAAATGATGTCGGTCTTGACGTAGTCGAGACCGCCCAGCATTGGCTTCGGCGTTTCGCCGACACCGCGCTCGCCGGCCGCCTGAAACGAATAGAACACGGCGCCGAGGGTTGCGGCGCAGATCCAGACGGCGATGGCGATGACCTTGATCATCGGCTCTTGTCAGTCCCTTGATCAGTCCCTTGCGAAGGCGACGCGGCACTTCGCCGTTGCTTCGGCAGTATCTCCGAAGTGTCGCTTGTGTTCGGCATCATGCCTTGATCCAGCCGAACTCGCCGGCGGAGTAGGTGCCGTCGGTCTCGGCGCGCTGGATGGCGTGCCGCAGCAGGCTGGCGACTTCGTTGACCGCGCTGAGATGCGCCAGGATCGCCGCTTCGTTCTTCGCCAGCTTCTGGCGCAGCCGGGTCAGGCCCTCGCGGTGCTGTTCGAGGAATTCGGCTTCGCTGCCGCCCTTCATGGCGCGCGTCAACTCGTAGAGGTAGCGGCTCTTGCGGGCGTTCGATGCCTTGAGATCATAGTTGGTCGCGTTGCGGATGCCGGCGGTCTCTTCCTCGACCACTTCCTCGATGCGACCGATGATGGCGGCGAGGTTGCCGGGCCGCGCGAACGGGATCGGCGCTTCCGACGCGGTCGTGCGTGCTGGCAGATTGGGGGTGGATTCTGAAAAGTCGGCCATGGCGTTTCCCAGTTTAGATCTTGATGTTTGTTTTTATGGTCGTCTCGTCACCGGTCATCGACCCCGCAGCCTTGCGCTGCAATTGGTGGACCAGCGAGGTCGACAGGCTGTTTTGCTGGTCGATCTCGGTCTTTTCCAACCCGCCCGAGACCGGACCGACCGGAACCACGCGCTTGCCTTCGAGATAGTGGTCGGCAAGCACCGACTTGGCGATGCCGATGCCGCCGCGTTCGGCCATCACGTCGGCCACCCGCTCGGCAAGCTGCGATTTCCACATGTCGCCAGCCAAGCCC
>NZ_RZOM01001163.1:0-1845 GCF_003999175.1 Mesorhizobium sp. M7A.F.Ca.ET.027.03.2.1
CTCCGGGAACGGCCCCAGGCTCCACCCAAGGGTCCGCCCAAGGGTCCGCATTGCCGAAGCCGACCGCTTGAGCCGCCCGTCGGCGGTTTTGTCCCCACGGAGTTCTTCATGCTGACCATTTCGGCCGCAGAGGTCGACCATGCGCTGAGCTTTGCCGGGCTGGTCGAGACGCTGCGCACGGCGTTTCGCGACGGTGCGGTGCAGCCAGTCAGGCATCATCATACGATCGAGCGGCCAGATGGTGCCGCCTCCACCCTGCTTTTGATGCCGGCCTGGACCGATCTCAAGGCGGCGGGCACGTCGGCCGGCGGTCACGTAGGCGTCAAGATCGTCACCGTGTCCCCCGACAACAACACTATCGGCAAGCCGGCGGTGATGGGGCTCTATCTTCTGCTCAACGGCGCCACCGGCGAACCCGAGGCCTTGATCGACGGCCAGCGGCTGACACAGTGGCGCACCGCCTGTGCTTCGGCGCTTGCGGCCTCCTATCTCGCCCGCGACGATGCCTCGCGGCTGCTGGTGGTCGGCGCCGGCGCGCTGTCGCCCTTCCTCGCCAAGGCGCACTCGGCCGTACGGCCGATCAAGACCATCCGCATCTGGAACCGCACCCCGGCCAATGCCGAGAAAGTCGCCGCCGACCTGCGCGCCGAGGGTTTTGCAGCCAGCGCGGCGAGCGATCTCGATGCCGAGCTTGGGCAGGCCGACATCGTCTCCTCGGCGACGATCACGACGACGCCGCTGATCAAGGGCGCATTGTTGCAGCCGGGAACCCATGTCGACCTGGTCGGAGGCTTTACGCCGACGATGCGCGAGAGCGACGACGACGCGATCAGGCTTGCCCGCGTCTATGTCGACACCCGCGCCGGCGCCACCAAGGAAGCCGGCGACATCGTCCAACCGCTGGCCTCCGGCGTGCTGAAGCCGGAAACCATCGTCGCCGATCTGCACGAATTGGCGCGCGGCCAGAAGAAGGGTCGCGAGAGCGCTGGGGAGATCACGCTGTTCAAGTCGGTCGGCGCAGCGCTCGAGGATCTTGCCGCCGGCATTGCCGTCTACAAGGCGCTCACGGCCTAGTTCGCCGGTACAGCCATTTTGGCGCTCATCGCGTCGGCGATCACACGAAAATCGTGATCCCCGATTTCGAAAAGGCCAAAGCGAAGCTGATAACCCCAGTTCGACTTGGCCATGGTGAAGTCCAGCCTGTCGAGCAGCGGCTTGATCGGCGCTTCCTCGGCTTTGGCCCACGCCACATCGCGGCGGAAGGGTGTGAAGCCGGCGCCCATATCGCCCTGATAGGGCTCGCCTTCCCGCACGATGCCGATCGCGGTGAAGGCCCGCAGGCCATCTTTCTCGCCCAAAACAGTGTTCGGCGAGTAGTAGACGATGCCATCGCCTGGCTTGACGCGACGCAGCGGTGCCGCCTTGCCGTGGTTGACCTGCATGAAGCCGGCTGCGCGACCCCGCCGGACATGTTCGGCCGACGCCACGGCGATCCAGTACGGGCTCATTTCTGGTTACCATTGGCCTGTTCGCCATCGGACAGCCAATAGACGCGCAGGCGATGATTGTCGGGATCGAGCGCGACAAAAGTACGGCCGAAATCCATGTCGGTTGGCGTCTGCAGGATATTCAGCCCGCGCCCGGACCAGTCGGCATGGGCGGCATCGACCGCATCGGGCGTATCCAGCGCAAAGACGATTTCGGCGCCACCGCCTGACGTGGCGGCTGCCGGCTCCACCGTATGGCGCGACCACAGGCCGAGCTTGAAGCCGGCATCGAGCACGAACAGCACGAAGGTCGGCGAACTTTCGACCGGCTCACGGCCGAGCAGCGCGCTGTAGAAGG
>NZ_RZOM01001164.1:0-1839 GCF_003999175.1 Mesorhizobium sp. M7A.F.Ca.ET.027.03.2.1
CTTCATCTCCTGTGGGTCTTCGCTGCAATATTTGATGCCGAGATAGTTTTCCGCTGCCGGAATGACTTCGTCGGGCTGCGCCAGGCTGGCGATCTTGCCGCGCAGCTCCGCCGGTGGCTCGAAATAGGTCTTCCAGCTGTCGACCGGGCCTTTGTAGAGGTCGCGGTTGACGGTGTAGCCGGCATTGCCGAAGGCGAGCGGGATCGAATGATTGCCTGTCGCATCCCACCACGGTTTCTGCCAGTCCGGCAGGACTTGGCTGTAGGCCGCCATCGAGCTGGCGCCGAAATCCTCAAGCAGCCCGCTGTCGATCATGATCTTCACGAAGTGCTGCGAAGGCGTGACGATGTCGTAGCCCGACGAGCCGGCCTGCAGCTTGGTCAGCAGGTCCTCGTTGGATGAGAAGGCGTCGACCGTGACCTTTATGCCGGTTTCCTTCTCGAATTTCGTGACCATCTCGGGCGAGATGGAATCCGCCCACGCGTAGATGGCCAGGCTGCCCTCGGCGACAGCGGGCGCGCTAAAGGCGAGGCTCATGGCACCGGCCATGGCGAGCGCTGCAATTTTGGTCGTCATGTCATTCCCCTGTTTGTTGTTCTCCCAGGGGCGACGATAACAAACCGTCGGGTTCGATAAATTCGATTTGCCCGACGCCTTGATTAGGAAAAACTACGCCGCTGCTACTGCCGTCGCTGAAGCACGAAGGCCACGGTCGCCAGCACCACCGAAACAATCATGATCAAGGTCGAGATTGCGTTGAGCTGCGGCGACACGCCCTGCTTGATCAGTGAGAAAATGTAGACCGGCAGCGTGGTGGCGCCGCCGGAATTCAACAGGTTGCTGGTGATGAAATCATCCATCGAGATGACGAAGGCGAGCATGGCGCCGGCGAAAACACCCGGCAGGATGAGCGGCAGCGTGACGCGACGAAAGGCGACCCAACCGGTTGCATAGAGATCGCGGGCGGCTTCCTCCAGATCGAAGTCCATTCCCTGCAGGCGGGCGCGTATCGGCAGGAAGGCGAACGGGATGCAGAAGGTGGTGTGGGCGATCATCAGCTTCACCATTCCGTTGGCGAGCCCGATCTCGGAGAAGAGGATCAGGACGGCGACAGCAACGACGATTTCGGGCAGGAGCAGCGGCAGGTTCACCACCGCTTCGGAGATGCGGCGGAACCGGACATCGCGGCCGCGCACCAGCACCAATGCCGCCATCAACGCGACAAGCGTCGAGGCGACTGTGGCGACCGCGGCGACGAGCAGGGAGGTCTTCACCGCTGTCATCAGGTTCGCGTTGGACAAAGCGGTGGCGTACCAGTGCAATGAGAAGCCGCCCCAATTGGAGACGATCCGGTTCGCATTGAAAGAGTAGAACACCACGACGGCGATGGGCAAATAGAGATAGGCGAAGAAGATCGCGCTGAAGAGACCGAAGCCCGGATAGCGCCTGACATCATCGTCCGCGTTCATGCCGCACGCTCCATGCCTTCGGTGCGCATCGAGCGCAGACCCTGGAAAATCAGGAAGACCATGACCGCGGCCATCAGCACGATGGCGATGGCGGCGCCGAGCGGCCAGTTGCGGGCGCCACCGAACTGCAGCTGGATGAGATTGCCCATCATCATGGTCTTGCCGCCGCCGAGCAGGGTCGGCTCCAGGACCGCGCCGAGGCTTGGAACGAACACCAGGATCGCGCCGGCGATCATGCCGGGCCGGGTGAGGGGCAGGATAACGCGGCGCAATGTGGTGAGGCGGTTGCCATAGAGATCATGCGACGCCTCGATGAGCGCAGGGTCGAGTTTCTCGATCGAGGCGAAGATCGGCAGGATCATCAGCGGGA
>NZ_RZOM01001165.1:0-1778 GCF_003999175.1 Mesorhizobium sp. M7A.F.Ca.ET.027.03.2.1
GTCCGAAGGCTTCTTATCCAGGGATCCCGCATGCATGGCTGATGCGATTAGCGCTTTGCCGGCGCGCTGTCCAACGGAAATGCCCAAGGCATGTTGCCCGAACGTGCGCGGTGGTTTTAGATGACGGCAGGCGCGAAAACCAAAGGCTTAACGCAGGCGGTATGAATCCCTTTGGAAATCAGCGCTTCAGCTGGTTCACGGGCCGCCGCCTCAACCCTCCGTTAACCATCCCCATTTACGGTTCGGTAAGTATGGCGCGCGTGCGCCGCGCAAGCAGTGGTGGCGATGTCCGGGGCCCAGCCAGAAAATTCGACAGGAAGAAAGGGCAAGGCGGTCTGCGCCTTGCTGCTGGCAACCAGCATGTTTGCCTTGCTGCGCCCGGCTGCGCTCCATGCCCAGGAAACCGAACTGCGTGGCGAGGTTTCGGAATCGGCGATCCTGTCCGACCAGCAGCGCAAGGCGAGACAGCTGGCCCTGGCAGCGCAGGATCAACAGCCGGCCAATGCCGCGCAGGACAATGCGCCGGCCCGCACCTATCTGCCGGCCAGCGCCGGTGCCGTGCCTGACGATACGGATACCGGCGATGCCATCGCGACCGGCAGCCTCTTCGACCAGCCGGCAGCCACTGACGACACGTCCGCCGACATCGCGGCGCCGCCCAAGCCTCGCCGCCGCTCATCGACTGCCGGGCAGAATGCTGCTGGCCAGGCCAAGGACAAGGCTGCCGACAAGTCGAAAAAGAAGAAGAAATCGACGGCCGGCACCTCCGACATCACCGCTTCCACGACCGCCTCCACGACGGATGCCACCGAAGGTGAAGAGACAGACGAGGACACAGCCAACCGCCGCGCCCTCACCATCGACAGTGCCGACAGGCAGAAGCTCGACCCAGGCGCGGAGCGCACTGACGCCATCGAAGGCCAGAAAAAGAAGCTGGAGGATGATCCGTTTGCCGCCACCGGCGTCAAATGGGGCTCCTTCGTCATCCGGCCGACGATCGAACAGGGCCTGACCGCCACCTCGAACGGCGATTCGAGCAGTGCCGGCACGTCGGCGCTGCTGTCCGAGACAGCGCTGCGCTTTTCCGCCGCCTCCGACTGGCGCGAGAACTCAGCCACGATCGACGGCTATGGCCTTTTTCGCGAGACCGTCTCCGGTTACCCGGTTCACGACGCGCAAGGGCGCATCGAAGGCCAGCTCAATGTCGACCTCGACAATGAGTTGCGCGCCATCGCCAAGCTCGGCTACGAGGCCGTGCCGGAATCGGCATCATCACCGGACGCCATTGCCGGCGTCAGCAAGCAGCCGCTGCGGCAGACCATCGATGGCAGCCTCGCCGTCGAAAAGCATCTCGGCAAGATGCAGTACACGCTGACCGGCGCGGTCTCGCACGATTTTTACGGCGACGCCAAGCTCTCGGACGGCACCTCGCTGTCGCAGAAGGATCAGGACTCCACGCTCTACACGGCGACGTTGCGCACCGGCTACGAGATCTCCCCTGCCCTGACCCCCTTCACCGAAATCGAGGTCGGCCGCCGGACCTATGATCAACGCATCGACAATGAAGGCTTCGAGCGCTCATCGACGCGGCTCGGCGCCCGCGCTGGCCTTGCACTCGACATGGGCGAGAAGCTGTCGGGCGAATTCTCGGCCGGCTGGCTCAGGGAAGCGATCGACGACAAAAACCTTGATGCAATCTCCGGTGCCACCGTCAACGCCGACCTCAAATGGTCACCGGAGCGCGGCACCACGATCGGCCTGACCGGGCGGACCACCGT
>NZ_RZOM01001166.1:0-1833 GCF_003999175.1 Mesorhizobium sp. M7A.F.Ca.ET.027.03.2.1
ACGCATGACGGCGATGTCGCCGGTGCGCTCGGCAATGTTGGGGCGGATCCCGCGCTGGTGGAATGCCGAAAGGAAATATTCGCGGCTGAACGGCAGGTCGAGCAGCACCATCGGCTCGTCGGCCAATTCCTCCGTCGTGATCGACGCCTTTGCCGCAAAGCGATGCCCCGCCGGCAGCATGACGTACGCCGGCACCAGCATCAGCGGCTCGAAGGTCATGTCCTGCGACAGTTCGAGATCGTAGGTCAGGGCAAGATCGATTTCACCGCGCTGCAGCATCTCGAGCAATTGCCCCTGATTGCGCTCGAACTGGCGCACGCGCACATCGGGATAGGCGCGTTCGAACCGCATGCGCAGCGCCGGCAGCACGATTTGCGCAAAGGTCAGCAGGCATCCCACCGCCAGCGGGCCGCGCACCTTCTCGGCAAAGTCGCCGGCGACGTCGTGCAAGGCGTCTGCATCGTTGAGCAGCCGGGCGGCTTCCTTGAGGAAGATGCGGCCACCGGCCGTCAGCGAGAGGCCGTGCGAATGCTTGCGGACAAACAGCTGGACACCGAACTCGGTTTCCAGCTGCGCGATCGAGGCCGAAATCGATGGCGGCGATACATTGACCTGTTCGGCCGCCTTAGCGATGGAACCGGCTTCGCCCACGGCGACGAAATATTCCAGCTGTCTGAGCGTGAAGCGTAGCGGCATGCTGGCTATGTTGCTGGTTTGAGGGCTTCGATCAAGCCTAATGCATGTCGCGCAAAAGTGGCCCCGGTTTTGCGCAAATGACATGCATAGAGCAAAGGCCTAATGCGCATCGCTTGAATCCGTTCAATCGCGATGCGCTTTAGGCGCCCATCAGTACTTGATCCATGTCGTTTTGAGCGCGGTGTATTTGTCGAGTGCATGCAGCGACAGGTCGCGGCCGAAGCCGGATTGCTTGAAACCGCCGAACGGCGTCATCGGGCTCAGCGCGTCGACCGTGTTGACGGAAACCGTGCCGGCATGCAGCCGGCCGGCGATACGATGCGCGCGCGACAGGCTGTCGGTCCACAGCGATGCGGCCAACCCGTATGGGCTGTCATTGGCGATACGGATCGCGTCGGCCTCGTCGTCGAAGGCGATGACCGAAAGCACCGGCCCGAAGATCTCGTCGCGGGCAATCGGATCGGCGGGCGCGACATCGTCGAAGATGGTCGGCAGGACAAAGCTGCCACGCCCGTTGACCGTGACCAGGTCGCCGCCCGCGACCAGGCGCGCGGTCTTTTTGCCGGCCTTGACGAAGCGCATGACATTGGCCGCATGGCGGGCATCGACCATCGCGCCCATTTTCGAAGCCGGATCGAGCGGATCGCCGGGCTGCGTGGCCGCCGCACGCTGCACCAGTTTCTCCACCAGGGCATCCTTGATGCCGCGCTGGACGAGCAGGCGTGAATTGGCCGAACAGACCTCGCCCTGGTTGAAGAAGATGCCGAAGGCCGCCATGTCGGCTGCCGCGTCGAGATCGCCGCAATCGGCAAAGATGAGGTTCGGGCTCTTGCCGCCGGTTTCCAGCCAGACCTGCTTCATGTTCGACTGGCCGGAATACTGCAGGAACAGCTTACCCACGGCGGTCGAGCCGGTGAAGGCGAGGCAATCCACATCCATATGACGGCCAAGCGCCTGGCCGGCGGTTTCGCCAAGGCCGGGCACGACATTGAGCACGCCTGCGGGCAGGCCCGCTTCCATTGCCAGTTCCGCCAGAAGCAGGGCCGACAAGGGCGACTGCTCGGCGGGTTTCAGCACCACCGAATTGCCTGCCGCCAGCGCCGGTGCGCATTTCCAGGTCGCCATGTCGAGCGGGAA
>NZ_RZOM01001167.1:0-1829 GCF_003999175.1 Mesorhizobium sp. M7A.F.Ca.ET.027.03.2.1
GACCGAAGGTCCGGGTGGGGGCTTGGCGCCCACCCCCACCCCGCTGCTTCGCAGCGACCCTCCCCACAAGGGGGAGGGTAAGCGGGGGCTAGCCCGCAGCCCTGGCGGGCTCATCCTGCTGAAACGCGGCCAGCGCCGCCTTGAGCCCTTCGGGACCCATGGCCACCGTTTCCGGCGTCGGCGAGAAGCCGGCGCCGAGCATCTTGCGGCCAAGCATGTGGTCGCCGGGACGGTTGACCGATTCGATACCGAGCAGCCGGTCGCCGGCATAGTGGTAGATCGAGAATTTGTTTTCGGGCAGGTCGCCCAGCACGACATGGCTGTCGCCGCCGGCGGTCAGGCCGACCATCTGCAATTTCATGTCGCCGATGTCAGACCAGAACCATGGCACCGCCGAATAGGCGTCGGTGTGGCCCGATATCGTGCGCGCGGCAAGCCGCGCCTGGTCGGTGGCATTCTGCACCGATTCCAGCCGCACGTCGCCGCCGGTGAGCCAGTGACGGTAAGAGGCAGCATCGCCAATAGCGAGAATCTCCGGCATCGACGTGCGCATCTGATGATCGACGCGAATGCCGTTGGCGATGCTGAGGCCGGCCGCCTGCGCCAGTTCGACATTCGGCACGGCACCAATGCCGACGATGACCATGCGCGCCGGCAGCCTTTCGCCTGATGAGGTGATGGCAGCCGTGACATGACCGTTTTCGCCATCGAGCCTGGCGATCGAGGTGCCGGTGAGGATGCGCACGCCTGTCGCCTCCAGCCGTTGCCGGACGTGGCTCGCCACGACCGGCGCCACGGCGCGGCCGAGCAGCCGGTCCACGGCCTCCACCACTGTCACCGTGCGACCGGCGGCCCTCAACGTGGCTGCGATCTCCAGCCCGATGAAACCGCCGCCGAGGATGACGACTTCGTCGCTTTGCGCGCTGAGGTCGCGGATCAGCCGCGCATCGGCCAGCGAGCGCAGCGACAGCACACCGGACAGGTCGGCACCGGGCAGCGGCAGCGTGCGCGGGCGCGAGCCTGTCGCCAGGATCAGGTGGTCAAAGGCCAGCGCACCACCGCCGGCAATATCCAAACTGCGGCGTCCGGCATCGATCCGATCGATCCTGACGCCAGGCCGGTAATCGATGGCGCTGCCGGTGTAAAAGGCCTCGCCGCGCAAGGGTTGCGGCTTGGCCTCGGCATCCTTGATGAAAGTCTTCGACAGCGGCGGCTTGTGATAGGGAAGTTCGTCCTCATCCCCAACGAGGATCACCGGCCCGTCATAGCCGTCTTCGCGCAGACTGGCGGCCGCTTGCACGCCCGCATGACCCGCGCCGACAATGACCACACCGTTCTTCATCGCATCCAATCCTGATTCTACCCTAGGATGTTTCGCCAGATGGCAATTGTCTGGCACCGCTGCAAGCGAGCTTTTGCGGGTCGCATCCGGGATGGCGGCTGTCAATCGCACAGTTCAGCGGCAAGACCGGTGCAGGAAAATGCATAAAGTTGAGAGTCGTAGTTTAGAATAATTCTAAACTGTTGTTTCAATTGACTTTTCCTACGGATTGTCATTGACATCCGACGATGTCGCAGCTTTATGGAGGCTCGCGCGTCAGCGCATCCCTTTAATGTCTGGGCCTTGAACCCTTTCGATTGGAGGCATTTTGGTGTCTTTCTTCCGCGAACCGCGCGATGGCGCGGCATCTCTTGCGCCCAATGGCCCACAGATGGCCTGGCGCCGGTTGTTGCGCGCGCCGTTTACAGAATTTCCGAGAAACTGGAGAGTGATTATGACAGCACGATATGGCAGTAGGCTTGCGGCGATCGGCGCCACTGCCCTGCTG
>NZ_RZOM01001168.1:0-1828 GCF_003999175.1 Mesorhizobium sp. M7A.F.Ca.ET.027.03.2.1
ACGTAGAGGAGAGAAAGCATGAGACAGAATGTCAGAGAATGTAATTCCGGTAGAGCAATTCGAAGCTGAATACAAAGTCGTTTATGACACGGGCAAGGTAGAATGGTTGCCTTGCTCGGTTGTCGGTGTCACTTACGATGGCCGCTGGTCGTCAGGTCAATTCGTCACGATCATCGAAGGCACTGACGGTTTGCTCTACCCGTCCAGTGCGGACGCAGTGCGCAAGCCCGAGCCTTACTATCCACGACGGCCGAGCGCATGACACTCGCCGCACCGATTGGTGGCGCCAACCATCTTGGGCGCAGCGTGCTTCCATCAAATCCACGAGGGAAGCTAGAGATGACATCAACAATAGCCGACCGTCTGAACGACATAGCCGATCGCCTGGCACGCCTCGCACCATCGCACCGCGATCCGCACCGATATCATGAAGCCAAGAGCGAGATGGTTCACGCCCTGCGCACGCTCGCAAGCGAAGCCACACAGACAGCCACACACAAGCCCGCTGATGCGCGCCGCTGAACAACGCGCACGGCCCGCAGAATGCCCTGCGAGACGCCAGGCGCCACGCCCTTGCCGCGCCCTGCCATGCCAACGCATAGGCCGGGGGAAGGGTCGGACATTGGCCGGTTGCCTAGGGACCGGCGTCCCCCCGTCGTACGCGATTTTGTCGAATTGGGCCGTTCATTAAAACCCAACACAGAAAAGGAATACAAGGTGGAATTGATAACACTGGAAGAATTCAAAGAACACGCCCGGATCGTGGCGACCGATGAAGACGACGCCATTCAATTGAAGGTCGACGCTGCCAACGCTTATGTGTCGTCTTTCCTGCCGGCGCCTGAAGACCCGCCCGCGGCGATTGCCGACGAAGTGAAGCAGGCCACGCTCCAAATTTGCAGTGAGTGGTGGGAAAATCGCGAGAACAGCTTCCCCGGCCAAATTCAGGAAATCCCGCTCGACGCGATGGAGATCATTTTGAACCATCGCCAATGGAGCTTCGGATGACCGCGCGCGTGGGGCAAATGCGGGAGGTTGTTCGCCTTCAGCAATACACCGAAGTGGACGACGGGCATGGCAACACGGTTGGGGAATATGCCGACGTCGCCACCATTCCGGCCAGAATCCAATCGGTGAAAGGTAGCGAGCAAATTCTGGCGGGCCGACTTGCAGGCGTCCAGCCGATCGTCATCACCATTCGTAACGGTGGCGATGCCGCTGCCGTCAACACAGATTGGCGGGCCGTCAACGACCGCACCGAAGAAACGTACAACATCAGAAGCATCATTCGATCCGAGCGAGGCGACTGGATTGACTTGTTGGTAGAAGCCGGGGTGGCGACATGACCTTGAAAATTAAGGGGATGCGGTTCTTCGATGAGGATGACGGCCGCAACGGTTTCACGGTTCTGGCGCACGCCGAAATCGAGATTGAAGACCTGATGAACTTGAACAACGTCACCTTGGCGTGGTCGGCAGATCGGGGCTATACGGCGCTTGCGCCAATGGGCAGAGACAAGTCCGGCCTGCGGTCGGTTATTTGGAATTCCGACTCACCGTTCGCGCGTCTCGTAGCCGAAAAAATGCGCGCGATGTATCACCGAATGGGCGGTAAGAACCCGCCTGCGGCCGACCTTCAACTTGTCAAGGAGCGCGAGGCGGCTATCGCCAAAGCCAAGTCAGGCGAGATCGAACATCGCGTTTTCCCGGCCACGTTTACAGTCAATGAAAGCGAACCGGAAGCGGATGACGCTGCCGGTCTTCACCGAATGCTTGGCGTTGACCCGGTTTCGGAAACGATGGTGAGGGCTGGGCTGTGAGCCATCACA
>NZ_RZOM01001169.1:0-1823 GCF_003999175.1 Mesorhizobium sp. M7A.F.Ca.ET.027.03.2.1
TCGCCTGCTCGGCCGGTGAGAGCGGCGACAGGAACCGCCGCCCGACCTCGACGCTGCGTTCGAGCCGCTCCAGCGTATAGTCGGTCCCTTTGCTGGTCAGCGCGATCATCGTCAGGCGTTGGTCGGTTTCGGAGGCGCTGCGCGTGATCAGCCCGTGTTTGAGCAGTTTGCGCATGACGATGCTGATGGTCGATGGGTCCATCGCCGTCAGCCGGCCGAGATGGTTCTGCGAAACTTCGCCATGCTTGAGGATCGTGGCGAGCGCCGCGAATTGCGTTGGCGAAAGGTCTTCGCCGGCCATGACCTGCTGGAAGCGCAACGTCGCGCGCTGATGCGCCCGGCGGATGACGTGCGCCGGGTGGCGGTCCAGTTCATAGCCGGTCCCGGCGTACTGCTGCAGCACCTGCTCGCGGCTCAGGGGTGCATCGCCTCCCGGCGTTTCGCCTTTTTTGGATTGCGGTTTCTTTTCAGTCGTCACACCGGACTCCTATCGCCGCTGTCTTGGATGTCGCCGGCCGGAAAAAGCTCAAGCCGCAACCCTCGCTGGTTGAAGCGATGTCCCGTCGCGGAGGGCTGCGACGACATCAGCCGAATCGCTGATCACGCCGAAATGGGTCGCTATGTCATACAGCGAGCTTTCCTGCTCGCGTGGTCCCGTTGCCGCGCAGCAATCGCTTGGCACTACCACCTCATAGCCCTCGAAAAAGGCATCGTGGACGGTCGAGCGCACACAGATATTGGTGACCACGCCGAAGATGATCAACTGATCGATCTGCATGTCTTTCAGCGTCAGGTCGAGGTCGGTTTGGAAGAAGGCCGAGTAGCGCCGCTTGATCACATGGATCTCATCATCGCGGGCGCCGAGATCCTCGATGATCTCCGGCCCCCAGCTTCCGTCCAGGCAATGCGGCGTGCGCTTCAGCCATTCGCGCTCGCGTCGCATGCCCGGCCGGTGGCTGTCATGGACCCAGATCACCGGCACGCCGGCGGCGCGCGCGGCCTCGATCACGGCCAGTTGCGGCCCGACCAGCGTCTCGTACCCAGGCAGGACCATGGCCCCGCCGGGCTTGCAGAATTCATTGATCATATCGATGACGACAACGGCTGCACGGCGTGAATCGAGACGCACCGCGTCATCGTGCCGATGTGAGGAAAAACTGTCCACGGACATGGCGAGCTCCTTTGACCGATCGTTGATGCTCATACAAAAAACCCTAGTGGATGCCAAGTCAATCCCGTTCGACGCAAAGCGTGCTGGTCGGCCTTGCGCACCGCGCTCCGACAAGCGTATGCGCTATTTGTCCATCGCGAAATGGCCTTGACAACGCTTGTCAGGCATGTGCTCGATTTGTATGACCATCAATGATATTCAAGCCGCTTAATTGCGGAGCCGAGGTCGAGATATGAAAACCATCGTCACCGGAGCCAGTGGCCTGCTTGGCCGCCATGTGGCCGAGGCTCTGGTTGCGGCCGGCCACGATGTGCTTGGTGTCGATGCCGTAGTGCCGGGTGAGGTCGCATGGCGCCACGCAACCGCCGATTTGACCGATCTGGGGTCGACGCTGCAGCTGGTGCGCGATTGCGATGCGGTTGTGCATGTCGCGGCCATTCCGCGGCCGACCGGCCGGGCCGGCGGCGAGGTGTTCAAGACCAACATCGCGACCGCCTACAATGTGGTCGAGGCAGCTGCCATGGCCGGCGCCAGGCGCTTCGTCTATGCCTCGTCCTTCAGCGTTTTCGGCTATCCCTTTTTCGAGAAACCTGTTCGACCGCCCTATCTGCCGGTCGACCTGAACCATCCGGTCGGCGCGCAGGACCCGTAC
>NZ_RZOM01000116.1:0-9186 GCF_003999175.1 Mesorhizobium sp. M7A.F.Ca.ET.027.03.2.1
GTGCCCGACACGCCGCAGGTGGCCGATGTGCTGTTCGGCGAGAACGGCGTCGCGTCCGGCCTGGCCAGGGGCAAGCTGGTCATCGACATGAGCTCGATCTCGCCGATCGAGACCAAAATGTTCGCAAAGAAGATCAACGATCTCGGCTGCGACTATCTCGATGCACCGGTCTCGGGCGGCGAGGTCGGCGCCAAGGCGGCGTCGCTGACCATCATGGTCGGCGGCGAGGAAACCCCGTTCGAGCGCGCCAAGCCCGTGTTCGAGAAGATGGGCAAGAACATCACCCTGGTCGGGCCGAACGGAGTCGGCCAGACCACCAAGGTGGCCAACCAGATCGTCGTCGCGCTGACTATTGAAGCCGTCGCCGAAGCGCTTGTTTTTGCATCGAAAGCTGGCGCCGATCCGGCCAAGGTCAGGCAGGCGCTGATGGGCGGGCTGGCGGCTTCGCGCATTCTGGAAGTGCATGGCGAGCGCATGGTCAAGCGCACCTTCGCGCCTGGTTTCCGCATCGAACTGCACCAGAAGGATCTGAACCTCGCGCTGGAGGGCGCGAAGGCGCTCGGCGTTTCCTTGCCCAACACCTCGACGACTCAGCAGCTGTTCAATTCCTGCGCAGCCAATGGCGGCGCCAAGGAGGATCATTCGGCGCTGGTCAGGGCGCTGGAGCGGATGGCCAATTTCGAGGTCGGCAGCGAGGCAGCCGACGCCAGGGGCAAAGCGGCATAGGTCAGGAGAGGGCGGCGCAACGTTCCCAAGCCGCAAACTCTTGGCCCATCGAAGAACGGGTTCCGGCGTTTGTCGGGACCCGTTTCTCGTTTCGAGATACTTTTGGCTTAGAGCATTCCACCGTTTCACGGAAACGGCGAAATGCTCTAACTCTTTGTCTTGACGCAATTCTCAAGGGAAAATCGCTACGCGCATTTCCCGGGAAAACCGCTTCACACTTTTCCTAGAATTGCTCTAGCCGCGCTTCAAAAATGCCCGCGCCACGTAAAGGCTGATCGCCGCGGCATTCGACACGTTGAGCGAATGGATGGCGCCGGGCATGTCGAGCCGCGCCAGCGTCGTCACCGTCTCGCGGGTCTTCTGGCGCAGGCCCTTGCCTTCGGCGCCCAGCACCAGGGCGATCTTTTCTCCGGCAAAGCTCTTTTCGAGTTCGGCCGGCGCGTCCGAATCAAGCCCGATGGTGCGGAAGCCGGCCTCGTGCAGCTGGCCGAGCGCGTCGGCGAGGTTCTTCACCTCGATCTGGTCGATGTGCTCCAGCGCGCCGGAGGCGGATTTCGCCAGCACGCCCGATTCCTGCGGGCTGTGGCGGGCCGTGGTGATCAGCGCGCCGGCGCCGAAGGCGACTGCCGAGCGCAGGATGGCGCCGACATTGTGCGGGTCGGTAATCTGGTCGAGCACCAGCACCAGCTTCGCGTCACCAAGCGCATCGAGCCGCTTGGCAAGCGGCTCGGCCTCGATCAGCACACCCTGATGCACGGCATCCGACCCGGTGATCTTGTCGATGTCCCTGGGTTCGACCAGTTCGGTCTTGAAGGGCAGGGCGGCGAGATCGGCGATTTCGAGGCGCTCGGCCGCATTGCGCGTCACCAGCATCTTCCTGATCTTGCGGCGCGGATTGTCGAGTGCGGCACGCACCGTGTGCAGGCCGTAGAGCCGCACCAGGCCATCCGCGGCATTTTCGCCCGGCGGAACCGGCTGTCGAGCCCGGAATGCCGGCGCGCCGCCGCTTTTCTCGTCGCGATAGGCGCGGCGCAGCTTGGCGTAATGGGTGTCTTTGGGGGTGTTGGTTTTGTCGCTCATGGCTGGCTTCTATAGCGGTGTCCTCCGGCCAAGGATATGGCCTGTCACTACAGCCGGCGAACAGAAACGAAAAACCATGGTTGCGCGGTTGACACCCAATGGGCTTGCCGCCATAAGGCGCTGCGCTGGTTTCGGAGAACACATAACTCGGGTCCGGATCGGCGTGAATGCCTCGTTGCATGGCTCCGGCGGCAGACTGGAGAGGTGCCCGAGTGGTTAAAGGGGACGGACTGTAAATCCGTTAGCTTAGCTTACGTTGGTTCGAATCCAACCCTCTCCACCACTGCCGGCCCGGAAGCCCTGAAACGTAACAAGAATCGGACCGAAAAGTGCATGGCGCTTTTCGGATGAATCCGGTACTTCAGGAACGGCGCGGGTATAGCTCAGTGGTAGAGCAGCAGCCTTCCAAGCTGAATATGCGGGTTCGATTCCCGCTACCCGCTCCAGACACTCATCCCATCCGGCAAATCGAAACACTGCGCACGAGGCGCAGCGCTCCAATTGTGGTGGCTGCGCCGCGTCAGCTGTTGAACGCGGTGGCGACCTGGTGCTGCTGCGGCACCTGGCCGTTCGGCGTCAGTCTGTCGACGATGCCGGGCAAGGCGGTGGACAGTTGTTTGAGCAGTTCCTGCTCGTCCAGCCCGGTCCGTTGCGCGATCTCGCGAATGATCTGCGGTCCGATCGCGGCGCCAAGATCGTTGGCGTTGATCGGCTGGTTCTGCCCGGTGCCGACCCAGGAGTCGGCGGCATTGCCGTGGCCGGCATTTCTGAGCTTGTCGAGCAGGCCGCCCAATCCGCCAGCCAGGCCACCATCGGCGGATGTGGTTTCCGTCGGGACGGGGGCGGTCGGAGCGGGCGCGGGAGACTGCTCTGGCTCTTCGGCATTTCTGCCGCTCAGCATCTTGCCGACCAGCAATGCGCCGAGCGCGATCATCAGGGGTTTGGTGATGTTGCCGCCGGGAACGGCATTGTCAAAAAGTCCCATCGTGGATCCTCCATAGCGAACAAGGCCCGACCCCTCCTCGACAATGAAGCATTCGGGCGGAATTTCAAGCTGGCTTGAGGTTTTGACAATCCTATGAAAATGTTCGGCTGGCGAGGGGATGGAGAGGAAAAAATGGGTATCATCAGCTGGATCATTCTCGGCGTGGTCGCCGGCTTCATCGGCAGCAAGATCGTCAACAAGACCGGCCAGGGTGTCGTCATGGATATCGTACTGGGCATCGTCGGCGCCATTGTCGGCGGTCTGATATTCAGTGCCTTCGGCGCGTCAGGCGTCACCGGCCTCAACATCTACAGCCTGATCGTTGCCGTCATCGGCGCGGTGGTCGTTCTGTGGGCTTACCATCAGTTCAGCGCAAGGCGGACGCTTTAGGCGCCTGCGGATCATCTGAGGTTTCGAGTTTCTGAAGGCGAGACCGGCTTGAGGCCGGTATGCTCAGAGTGGCTTGCCTATGGCATCGGGGCGGCGAAAAGCAGCAATGAAACGAGGCTAGGCGACGACGGCCAGCCGGCGCTGACGCTGATCCAGCGAGACGATGGTCAGCCCGCTGCCGACGACCAGCAGAATGCCGCAAATGGCCAGCGCGTTGGGGAACTGCCCGAACACCAGCAGGCCGGAAATGACCGCCCAGACGGTGAAGCAATAGTAGAACGGCGCCACGGCGCTGGTCGGTCCGATGCGATAGGCCATGAAGATGAAGAAATGGCCGAAGATCAGGAAAAATCCAGCACCGGCCATCAGCAGCAGGTGATGTGCCCCGGGCATGACCCAGCGCTCTGAAACCAGATGCGCGGCGCCGGCGCCGATCAGCACCACCACGACGGCGGAAATCGCCACGATCATCCCCGGCACCTCGGCCGCGACCCGCCGGCCGGCAAGGTCGCGCGCCGCCGCAAATGTGGCATTGCCGAGCGCCAGCAAGGCGTAGACCGAAATGCCTTGCATGGTCGGCTGCGCCACCATCAGCGCTCCGACGAAGCCGAGCCCGATCAGCGCCATGCGCCGGCCGCCGATCCGCTCGCCAAACAGGATCGAGGAGCCGACCAGCATCAAGAGCGGCGTGATCTGGCCGAGCGCGGTGGAATCGGCGATCTGCATGTTGGCGAGTGCGACCACATAGCAAAGGATCGCCGCCAGCTCGAGCATGTTCCGGCTCAGGACGCGCTTGTCGAAGATCCGCGGGATCTGCTTGCCGTAGCCCAGCGCGAACAACAGCGGGAAGCCCCAGAGTGCTGCCGCGGCACCCCGCAGAAACAGCACTTCGTAAGACGGCAGGCCAGCCGTCGCGAGCTTCATCATCGTGTCGTTGACGAGATACGACCCCGTCGAGACGATCATGAACAGCGGGCCGCGGATAGAGGCAGGGATGAAATGCATCCGGACACAAGATCAGAGGCGGGTGGCGGCGGCAATGGTCCATGGCCTGGCCATGATTCAGACAGGGCCGGGCAAGCACGCCAGCGCTTTCGCCGCCTCGATCGGTCGGCCCGCTACCCCTTCATTTTGCCCAGAGCCTTCCTATATCAGCGTCATATCCCCGCAATCGGATCGATGGTTCGGACTGAGTGAGACGGCACCCGGCCAAAAGACGCTTGTGTTTTTTGGCCTTTGTCGCTAATCGCCCCGCATTCGACTGAACTGAAGGTCTTCGACCGAACTGAAGATCCGGGCCGTCCAAGGAAAGAGACAATGGCCAAAGGTAAATTCGAGCGTAACAAGCCTCACGTGAACATCGGCACGATTGGCCACGTCGACCATGGCAAGACGTCGCTGACGGCGGCGATCACCAAGTATTTTGGCGAATACAAGCGCTACGACCAGATCGACGCCGCCCCTGAAGAAAAGGCGCGCGGCATCACGATCTCGACGGCGCATGTCGAATACGAGACGGCCAACCGCCACTATGCTCACGTCGACTGCCCCGGCCACGCCGACTATGTGAAGAACATGATCACCGGTGCCGCGCAGATGGACGGCGCGATCCTGGTCGTGTCGGCTGCCGACGGCCCGATGCCGCAGACCCGCGAGCACATCCTGCTGGCCCGTCAGGTCGGCGTGCCGTCGATCGTGGTGTTCCTCAACAAGGTCGACCAGGTCGATGACGCCGAGCTGCTCGAACTGGTCGAGCTCGAGGTTCGCGAGCTTCTGACCAAGAACGAGTTCCCCGGCGACGACATTCCGATCGTCAAGGGTTCGGCGCTGGCTGCTCTGGAAGATTCGGACAAGAAGATCGGTGAAGACGCGATCCGCGAGCTGATGGCTGCGGTCGATGCCTACATTCCGACGCCGGTTCGTCCGCTCGACAAGCCGTTCCTGATGCCGATCGAAGACGTGTTCTCGATCTCGGGCCGCGGCACGGTCGTGACCGGCCGCGTCGAGCGCGGCGTGGTCAAGGTCGGCGAGGAGCTGGAGATCATCGGCATCCGTCCGACGACCAAGACGACCTGCACGGGCGTGGAAATGTTCCGCAAGCTGCTCGATCAGGGCCAGGCCGGCGACAACATCGGCGCGCTGCTGCGCGGCGTTGATCGTGAAGGTGTCGAGCGCGGCCAGGTTCTGGCCAAGCCCGGTACGGTGAAGCCGCACAAGAAGTTCGTGGCCGAAGCCTACATCCTGACCAAGGACGAAGGTGGCCGTCACACGCCGTTCTTCACCAACTACCGTCCGCAGTTCTACTTCCGCACGACCGACGTGACCGGCATCGTGTCGCTGCCGGAAGGCACCGAAATGGTGATGCCGGGCGACAACATCACGGTCGATGTCGAGCTGATCGTGCCGATCGCCATGGAAGAGAAGCTGCGCTTCGCTATCCGTGAAGGCGGCCGCACCGTCGGTGCCGGCATCGTCGTCACCATCAAGGAATAATCGAGCCCGGCATTCGCCGGATCGACAAGAAAAGGGCGGTCTTCGGGCCGCCCTTTTCTTTTGCGGGGCTATCGGTTGCGGCCCAGTCGGCCGAACCCTGTTGCAAGGCTCCGGGCCTCGACTAGTATAGGTTGCATCGAGGGGCTTTTTTCAAATGGTTCCAAGGCGGTTTTTCCATCGTCGGGCATTGTGGCCGCTGGCTCTGACCTGGCTGCTCGCATTGCTTGCCGCAGGCCCGGCAGCCTTTGCGGCGGATGCGGCGCCGGATCTTGGGCCGACGATGCGGTTCGGCATCGTTCGCAGCAACGCACCGGGGTGCGAGCCGATCTGCCCGGAATGGATATCGGCCGAGGGCTCGATAGAAGCCGGCACGCCGGCACTCTTCAAACGCATGCTGAAGACGCTTGGCGGCCGGAAACTGCCTGTTGTCGTCGATTCTCCCGGCGGCAATGTCGAGGCGGCGCTGACGCTTGGCCGGCTGATCCGCAAGAACAAGTTCGATATCGCCATCGGCAAGACGGTGTTTTCCAGCTGCCAGCCCGGTGCGAAGGGGTGCCAGGACCGTGACGCCCGCTACTTCGGCGATGTCATCGACTATGGCGCCATGTGCAATTCCGCCTGTCCTCTGATGTTTGCCGGCGGTATCAGGCGGGTGGCCGGCGAATGGGCCTATCTCGGCGTCCATCAGATCACCACGACCTACATTCGTACGAAATTGCAATACCGGACCACCTACCGCGTCGTGGGGGGCAAGAAGAAGATCCTCAACACAAAGATCGTCAGCCGCAAGAACGCCGGCAGCTACAAGACCTACGAGATGAGCAAGTCCGTGGAGAAAAAGCTGGCAGCCTACCTGAAACAGATGGGCATCGAACAAAGCATGCTCGAAACGATGAAGGGCACCCCGGCCAGCGAAATCCACCAGATCGCCCTCGACGACATGCTGGCGATGAAGCTGGTCACCAGCACGGACGCTGTGGGCCTGTTGACCGCGGCAAGCCTGTGCGAGCCCGGTCGCCTGGCCGCGAATTGCCGGGAAATGCCGGGGAACAAGCCTGACGGCCTGACGGCGACCGCGGACAAGTCTGCTCCGCCGGCGATCGAACCCGAGGCGGCGCGGCGCGATGAGGACATGCGCTTCGTTGTCGTTCGCGGCACCAATCCACTCTGCAATCCAGACTGCCCGGAATGGATCTCGGCAGAAGGCGCGATCACCCCCCGGACCCCGCAGAAGCTGCGCCAATTGCTCGCCATGCTTGGCAAACGGCAACTGCCTGTCGTGATCAGTTCGAGGGGAGGCGACCTGCTCAGCGCCCTGGCGGCAGGACGGCTTATCCATGAAAAGAAGCTCGACGTCGCCGTTGGCCGCACCGATTTCGTCGGCTGTGACCCAGGAGCGTGGAATTGCCTGGCCAAAGAGGGCGCCTATGCTGGGCTGAGCATCGATGCCGGCGTGGAGTGCGATTCGGCCTGCGCGCTGATGCTTGCCGGCGGCATCAGGCGGTTTGTCGGTCCCCAGGCGCGGCTTAGCCTCTACCCGATGGGGCAAAAGCAGATGGTCAAGGCCTATCTCGAGGAGATGGCGATCGGTCCCGCCCTGTTCGCGGCGATCGAGCGGCGCTCGGTCGAGCGCCGGCTGGAACCCGGCATGATGCTGAAGGTAGGCCTGACGACCGGCCTGCAATCGGTCGACGCGCTGACCGGTGCCACCATTTGCGAGGCGGTGCCAAGACCCGAGAATTGCCGGATCCGGCCTTCCGCCAATGCCGAGGCTGACGCGCCGGCCAAATTGTAGTGCGCGGCGGAGGCCGAAACTGGCCATCGAGGCAGGTTGAGCCGCTTCCGATTGTTCCGCTATCGTCGCTGCTGGCGGCGCCAGGCAGGCGGAGGATCGAGAATGGGCCAGGATATCCCGACACTCTACGAATGGGCCGGCGGCAGCGAGGCTTTGAACCGGCTGACCCAGACTTTCTACGACAAGGTGGCGCAGGATTCGATCGTCGGGCCGGTGTTCAAGACCATGTCGCCGGATCACCCCGCCCACGTCGCGGCCTTCATCGGCGAGGTTTTCGGCGGACCGAAAACCTACAGCGAGCAGTTCGGCGGCCACCGCGAGATGGTCATGCACCATCTGGGCAAGCATCTGAGCGAGGAGCAGCGCCGCCGCTGGATCAGCCTCCTGGCCGATGCAGCCGACGCGGTCGGCCTGCCTGACGATCCGGAATTCCGTTCGGCCTTCATGGGCTATGTCGAATGGGGATCGCGTCTGGCCAAGATGAACTCCAATCTCGGCGAGACCTGCGATCCGCAGACGGAACCGATGCCGGCCTGGGGCTGGGGCGTGCCGGGCGGCCCCTATAAGCCACCGGGTACGAAGTAGCTTCGGCGGCTATGTCGTTGCCGAACGACCCTTGTTGTCAGCCATCCCGATTTCTGGCGCAGGGATTAAGGCGCGTTTGCTTGCAAACCGCTCTTTACAGAGCGTGCGGAAGCTTTTAGGAAGCGCCTTCTGCGCCGACATGCGCACGATACGGGCATAGCTCAGTTGGTAGAGCGGCGGTCTCCAAAACCGCAGGTCGTAGGTTCGAGCCCTGCTGCCCGTGCCATTCCCTGAATGGCATTCAACCCAATGTTTCGCCGTTTCGGAATGGCGTTCAAAACGATATTTCCCTGGTCCGGTCTTTGAAAATCGGCGACCCGCTTGCCATATAGGGTCGATTGGGGCATAAGAGCGCCATAGCCGGGACGGAACGACTGGATGGTTCCGAGGCGGTGTTTGGTCATAAAGCGGAGACTTGCCACTTGCGTGGATCAAGAATCGGTTTTATGTAGACGAAACAGACACGCGACGCGTGGAGCTGGGAAACCGGCTTTACGCGTCTGATTTGCATGGGCGAAATGATTGCGCTGATTCGGCGCGAGATTGGGCTCAGGCGGCACGTCCCGGCCAGCGGGATCATCCAGGAGACCCGGCCAACGGGTCTTGAAGACAGAGCGGCATATGGCTTCGAAAACCACAAATCCTTTCGTCTTTCTCCAGCAGGTTCGCGCGGAGACCGCCAAGGTGACTTGGCCGTCGCGACGCGAAACGATGATCTCGACGGTGATGGTTCTGGCCTTCGCAGTGATCGCGATGATCTTTTTCTTCACCGCTGATCAGCTCATGGGCCTTGCGGTCGAACAGATTCTGGGCATCGGACGCTAAGTCCGGCGATTACGGAGAAGTCTTGAAATGACCGCGCGTTGGTACATCGTCCACGCTTATTCGAACTTTGAAAAGAAGGTCGCCGAGGATATCGAGAACAAGGCCAAGCAGAAGGGCCTGTCCGCCGACATCCACCAGATCGTGGTTCCGACCGAGAAGGTCGTCGAAGTTCGCCGCGGTCGCAAGGTCGATGCCGAGCGGAAGTTCTTCCCGGGCTATGTGCTGCTGAAGGCCAATTTGACCGATGCGGTGTTCTCGCTGGTCAAGAACACACCGAAGGTCACCGGCTTCCTGGGCGACTCCAAGC
>NZ_RZOM01001170.1:0-1815 GCF_003999175.1 Mesorhizobium sp. M7A.F.Ca.ET.027.03.2.1
GTTGGTCAGCGCGATGATGCCGGCGGTGAAGGCATCGAGTTCGATGCCGAACTCAGGCAGGATGAAGAAGATCAGGAAGATCTGCACCAGGAACGGCGTGCCGCGGATCATGTCGACCCAGGCCCCGATCAAGCCCGAGATCAGCCGGTTGCCGCCGGTCCGCAGAATGCCGAGGCCGAAGCCAAGCAGGGTGCCGAGCACCAGGCTGATCAGTGACAGCATCACGGTCATGCCGAGGCCGCGCAGGGCCAGCGGATAAGAGCCGGCGAGGCTTTGCAGTTGTTGCCAGATCATGTCCGCGCCCCCGCCGTGCCGAGCCAGCGGCTGGAGACGCCAGCCAGTCCTTTCAGTCCGTAATACAGCAGCAGGTAGAAGGCGGCGATGGTGAGGAAACCTTCGGCCGGCATGAAGCGGTCGGAAGCGAGCAATTGGCCGGCGCGCGTCAGTTCGGAAACCGAGATCAGCGACAGAAGGGCGGAATCCTTGACCAGCACGATCGCCTGGCCAAGCAGCGGCGGGATCGTCACCTTGAAGGCCTGCGGCAGGACGACCAGACGCATGCGCTGGACATAGGTCATGCCCGAAGCGACGCTGGCCTCGACCTGGCCACGTGGGATCGACAGGATGCCGGCGCGAATGATTTCAGCGATATAGGCGCCGCTGTTGAGCGACAGCGCGAGAATGCCGACGACCAGCTCAGGCAGGACGAAGCCGAGCCGGGGCAGGCCGAAATAGAGGAAATAGAGCTGCGCCAGCAAGGGTGTGGCGCGTACGGCGTCGATATAGGCCTTGGCCGGCACGCGAAACAGCCAGCCGCGCTGCAGGTTCATGGCGCACAGCACGATGCCGACGATGAGCGCGCCGACAAAGGACAGCGCCGACAGCCAGACGGTCGTGATCAGGCCCTGTCCGAACAGCGGCAGATATTCGACAATGGTGCGGAAACTGAAATTTTCGAGCATCGTTGGGTGCAATCCCCAGAGTGCAGGAAGGGCGAGTAGGGAGTAGGGAATTAGGGAGCAGCAAAGCATGGCCGGAACGGCCATTCCCTATTCGCTACTCCCTATTCGCTACTCGCTAATTCAATTCCTCAGTGGTCTTTCTTCCAGGCGTCGGAATTGACCCAGTAGTCGAGGTTCTTCTGCAGGCGTCCGTCGATGGTGACCTGGTTGAGGAACAGGTTCATCCAGACCAGCAGGTCCGGCTCGTCATAGCGGGTGGCGAAGGCAAGCGGCTCCTTCGACAACAGGTCCGGCATGATGGTGAAGCTGCCGGCCGGATAGGCGGTCGACTGGCCCTTGACCGCCGAGACGTCGTTGACGCCGCAATCGGCCTGGCCGTTGTTGACGGCGTCGAGCAGCAGCGGACCGCCGCCCTTGTAGCTCTTGATGTCGGCGTCGGGGAAGGCTTTCTTGGCTTCCTTCTCGCCGGTGGCGCCGAGCAGCACGGCGATCTTGGTGCCCTTGGCCTTGCAGTCCTCAGTGGTCTTGAACTTGCTGTCGGCCTTGGTGAAGACGGTGCTGCCCGTGTACATGTAAGGCGTGGTGAAGGCGACCTTCATGCCGCGCGCGAGCGTCGGTGTCATGTCGGCGACCAGAAGGTCGGCCTTGCCCGACAGCAGTGCCGGGATCAGGCCGTCCCAGTCGAAATCGAGGAAGGTGATCTTGACGCCCATTTCCTTGGCCATCATTTCGGCGAGTTCCACCGAACTGCCGGTGCGTTCGCCATTGGCGCCGACCAGCGAGAAGGGAGGCCCTTGAGTCTGCACGGCGACGCGCAACTCGCCGCGCTTGGTGATGTCGTCGAGCGTACCGG
>NZ_RZOM01001171.1:0-1810 GCF_003999175.1 Mesorhizobium sp. M7A.F.Ca.ET.027.03.2.1
GGATGGCGACGTCGCCGACGCCAAGCTCCGCCAGCAGTCCGTGCGCGATCCACCGGGCCGCGCCGCTGGCGCGCCGCATGCCGGGCTGGCGCGCGGGGAGGGAATGCGCTTCCCTGGGCAGCAGATGGGCCTCGTCGCCGTCGCGGATCACCCGGCATCCGATCCGGACTCCCGATGGTGCGATGGCGGCGATCGCTTCGGCCAAGGCGATTTCCTCGGGCAGCCGCGTCACGGCTCGTGCGTCCGTGCCGGCAAAGCGAGATCGGCGATCATTTCGCCGTCCTCGTCGAGCCCTTCTTCGACGAAACCGGTGCTGCGATAGAGGTTTCGCGCCGCATCGTTCTCCGGTTCGTAGCAGATCGAGACGTGGCTGATGTGGCCGAGCCCCTGGATTTCGCCCAGCACTTCGCGCAGCGCGGCCTTGCCGTAGCCTTTGCCTTGAGAAGCGCGGTCGATCATGAAGCGGTAGATGCGCGCCTCGTCGTCATCCTCGGGCGCCTCGTACATGAGGAAACCGACGACACGGGTCCCGGCCATGACGACGCGTGGCCGCGCGTCTGCGTCGGTTTCGGCTTCTTCCAGCGACGCCGCATTGCCGGCGACGAAATCCCTCTGCTTCGGGGCGAGTTCCAGGGCCGTGACCAGGGCACGGTTGGCCTCGGTCACGGCAACGAGACGGATGTCTCCGGTGTTCAAGCCGATGCCCTTTTTCAAGCCGATGCCCGGGCCGATGCCTTGGAGCCATCGTCGGTGATCGGCTCGACGAAGCGGTGCAGCTTGGCCGGGTTGCCACGCCATATGGAGTTGGGCTCCAGCTCTTCGCCCTTCATGACGAAGGAGTCGACATCGACCACCGAGCCTTCGCCCATCACGACGCCGTAGTGGACAAAGGCTGAAGGTCCGAGCGTGCAGCCCTTGCCGATGCGGATGAAGTCGGACTTGAAGGCGCCTTCCTCCAGCGAATGGGCCTGGATGACGCAGCCCTCGTTGAGGGTGGCGTCGTCGCCGATCTCCACCAGCGAGCGTTCGGTGAGGTTGCTGCCGCCGTCATAGACCCGTTTGCCAACCTTGACGCCGAGAATGCGCAGGATCATCGGCCGGAACGGCGTGCCGGCGAACAGCCGCACGATCGGCGAATCCGCCAGCTTCCAGTGGCGTTCATGGCGCCAGAACGCGACGTCGTAGATGGTCGTCATTTGCGGCTTCAGCCGGCCGAAACCAAGGCTTGCCCGTTCCACGAAGATGTAGAACGGAATGGTGATCGCCGAAGTCAGGAGCACGGCGACGAACAGCGCGACTTCAGCCCATTCGGTATAGTAGTTCAGCGCCCGGTCCCAGATCGCCAGCGTGGCGAACAGCATGATCCATTGCGTTGCCACGAACAGCAGGATCGTCACCAGATTGTGGCGGTTCTTGTGCGGGATGCGCCGGCGCCGGTCGTCTTCGTCGACGCCCGCGATGAGTTCCTTGTCGCGGTTCACCATGCGCGGGATTTCAAAGGCAGGGGAACCCAGAAGCCCGACATTCTCGCGCAGCGGCCCGTCGATGGGGATCATCACCTTGGTGCCGAGCAGGACGTTGTCGCCGGTGCGCCCGTCCGGCGGATAGTAGATGTTGTTGCCGAGATAGTTGCGCTCGCCGATCCTCGTCGGCTCGAGCCGGAAGGCGGAGGCGGATTTGTGCATGTTGATCATGAACAGCCCGTCCGACACCATGGTCTCGGTGCCGATCTCGCACAGAAGCGGGTTTTCGTGCTGCTGGTTGGAGCCGAAATTGGAGCCGGTCTGCACCACTCTGTTGAGGTTCCAGC
>NZ_RZOM01001172.1:0-1804 GCF_003999175.1 Mesorhizobium sp. M7A.F.Ca.ET.027.03.2.1
CCGGCGCGCCGGATTTCATGTCGACATTGGAGGAGAACGAGCCGTAGACGACCGGTGCGCCGGGTCGCACGATCTGCGCCAGCGTCAGCCCGGCGAGCGCCTCGGCATGCTGCAGCGTCAGCGCGCCAGCCACCGTGATCGGCGCCATCGCGCCCGCCAGGCAGAACGGCGTGATGACGGAGATTTGGCCCGCGCGGGCGAAATCGATGATGCCTTGCGCCATCGGGATATCGAGCTGGCGCGGCGAGTTGGTGTTGATGACGGTGTAGCAATATGCATTTGCCAGAAACTCGTCCTGCGACAGGCCGCGCGCCAGACGAATCATCTCGAACCCGTCCTCGACTTGCGGCGTGCCGCGCGCGAAGACGAACGGGAGCTTGTCCGACAGCGTCAGCTGCGCGCGGTTGACGGCATAGTGGCGAAAGCGGTTGTCGACATCCTGCGGTTCGATGCAGGGCCCCAGCATATGCAGCACGTCGAAATGCTGCACCAGCCGCATGAGATCCTCGAAATCCGCCAGTGTTCCCGGCCGCCGGCCGCGCTCGAGATCCGTGACGTTCGGCGCCCCGCATCCGGCCAGGAAGGTCATCGAGCCGAGCTCCAGCGTCAGATCCCGGGCGCGCGAACCGGCATGAGCGTGGATCGATCTCGGCGCCGAGGCGAGTGCCGCCGTCACCATGTCGCGGCCGATGCGCACCATGTCGGTGTCCGGATCGACCAGCGCGCCGGCGCTGGCGAAAAGCTCACGCGCCTGCGGCAGCAGCACCTTGATGCCGAGTTCTTCCAGCACCCGCAGCGCCGTGTCGTGAATCGCGGCCACTTGATCGTCCGAAAAGATCGGCTGCGGCAGGAACGGGTTCTTCAGCGAATGGTAGTTGGGACGGCGGCTGCTTTCGCTGCCGGCCTCGCTGCGCAAGGATATCGGCTTTCCGGACGTCTTCGACGCGCAGAACGGCCGCCGCCCCTGACCTCGCGAGGCGCCAGTCAGTCATGCGTATCACCTGAAAGCGGTGTCGCCTGCATCGATACGCGTTTTTCGAAAGCCTCGAACCAGTGCGTCAGCCGCGCCCGCGAGCGAAAAGGCGGCAGGTGGCGGAACGCCATCCAGGACAGCGTGGTGGCCAAGGCGATGTGGCCGACATGGAGCGGTGCCTCGTCGTCCAGCGCGCTTTCGATCCAGTCGTAGCTCGCCTCGATCTTTTCCCGGTATCCGTCGGCGAGAGCACCATAGCGCAGCTTTTCGGGTCTCCTTTCTGTCTCCCAGCGCAAAGCGATGCCTGTCTGCGCGAGGCCCTGGGCGACCGACTGAAGCCGCAACGCCTGCCAGCGCGCCTCGCCGTCCTGCGGCAGCAGCTTGCGGCCGTCATGCAGTGTGTCGAGATAGGCGCAGATGACATCGGAATCGAAGATCGGCGACGCATTTGGCCGCAACAGCACCGGCACCTTGCCAAGCGGATTTTCGGCGTAGACATCGGCGTTGCGCAAGGTGGGACTGGTCTCATGATGGATGACCTCCAGCCGATCGGCAATGCCAACCTCATGGGCGAAGACAAGCGCCTTGCGCGCGAAGGGTGAGTGGGTCTGATAGTAGAGGATCATTGTCGTCCCGGGGTTGAAGAGGCGTTCGCGTGATCCATCTGTTCTAGCCTGCGAGCCGAGAGAATTGCGCTCTGATTGGGCGCCGCCGACGCAAGTTCGTTTCACGCCTCTCGCTCGAGCCCGCGGCTGTCCGGGATTATCAAGGGCCGACCGCCAAAAAAATTCGCCGCCATGTAGGATCGCCGCCGTCCGATCCGTCCTATGG
>NZ_RZOM01001173.1:0-1803 GCF_003999175.1 Mesorhizobium sp. M7A.F.Ca.ET.027.03.2.1
TGGCTGAACTGGTCAAGAAATCCGGCGCCGAATCGGTCGACATCCTGCGCACGCGCATCAAGCAGGCGATGGAGGAAATCCGCGCCGGCTACGAGAAGAAGTAGCGGAAATGGTCTAGGCCGGCTCGTTGCTGCCGGCGGCCCTGAAGCCTGGAAATCCCGATTTGGCCTGCGATTGCGCTCGCGGCGTGGCACGATTGCGGCCGAAATCGGCGGAACGGATTCGCGCCGAGCGAATTGACAGAGGCCGTCAGTTCGTGGTCCGGAGGCTCTGGAAGCGATCGGGAAACCAGGAATGAACGAAATACGGCCTAAAACGCCGCCGACCTACGAGCAGTTGAGGACGATGGCCGGGCTGGAACTCGGCGTGTCGGAGTGGACGACGGTCGACCAGAACCGCATCGACCAGTTCGCTGAATGCACTGGCGACCACCAATGGATCCATGTCGACCCTGAAAGGGCGCGGCGGCAAAGCCCGTTCCGCACGACGATTGCGCATGGCTATCTGACGCTGTCGATCATCGGCGCACTGGCGCTCGGCATGGGCATCGTGCCCGAGAACACCCAGGCTGCCTTCAATTATGGCTTCGACAAGGTGCGCTTCCTGGCACCGGTCAAGGTCGGCGCGCGCATCAGGCTGCGCATCACGCTGCTGTCCATGGAGGACAGGGGTCCCGGCCAGTATCTCATGAAGGCAGCCAATACGGTCGAGATCGAAGGCGAGGAAAAGCCTGCCTTGACGGCTGAAACGCTGGTCATGCTCTATGAACGCCGCAAGCGGGCAGGCGCCTGAGCCTGTTTGGGAATTCTACTCTCTGAGCGGTGTGGCGCGTCACGAACCCCTGGATTCCGTGCGGCCTGCGGCGCGGGCAGAGAGCAGCGCGAAGACCAGCGCGATCAGCGCCAGCACTGTCGCCGTCTGAAATGTGACCTGCATCCCCCGGGCGGCCTCGGAACTCAGAAGACCAATGCTTTGGTGCTTTTCGGCCGATGCGACGGCGAATATGGCACCCATCAACGAGGCGCCGGTGATCAGCCCGAGATTGCGCGAAAGGTTGAGCAGGCCGGAGACGACGCCGCGCTGGCCGGCACTGATGCCGGCCATGACGGCTGCATTGTTGGATGTCTGGAACAGCGCGTAGCCGATGCAGGTGACGGTGATCGGAACGACATAGCCGGCAATGCCGAGCGTCACCATGGCGAGCGACAGCAGGAACGTGCCTGTCGTGAGGCTGAGCAGGCCGGCGACCATCATCTTGTGGGCGCCGAAGCGATCGGTCAGGCGTCCAGCCACCAGCGCCGACAGGGCCGAGACAAGCGGCCCGGTCGACAGCACGAGGCCGACCATTGCGGCATCGAGCCCAAGTCCTCGCGAAAGATAGAACGGGGCAACCACCAAAGTCGCCATCATTACCGTCGCGACAACGAGGCTCATGGCGAGGCTGGCGCTCAGCTGGTAGTCACGGAAGCTTGCAAGCTGGATCAAGGGGTTTTTCACACTCGCCTGCGCGGCGGCGAAAAGAAAAACACCGATGCCGGCAGCGACCAGCAGGCCGACGTTGAGCGGTCCGAAATTGCCTCTACCAAGCGTCATGGCCAGCGCATAGGCGGCCAATGTCAGGGCCAGCAGGGCAGTGCCCATGACATCGAACGTGCCTCGGTCGGCCTGCGCTGTCTTGCTGCGCGCCGGCAAGGCACGCCAGGCGAGAGCGAAGGTGAGCACACCCAGCGGGACATTGACGAGGAAGATCGCGCGCCAGCCAAAGCCGGCGATCAAAAGGCCGCCGAGCGAGGGGCCAAGTGT
>NZ_RZOM01001174.1:0-1799 GCF_003999175.1 Mesorhizobium sp. M7A.F.Ca.ET.027.03.2.1
ACACGCACCAGCCGCACGATCCGGCTCACCGAGGCGGGAACGGTGCTGTTCGACGCCTCGGCCGACGCACTCGACCTGCTTGGCCGGGCCGTTTCGCGGGCGCAAAAGCTGGCGCGCGGCACCGCCCTTTTGAAGGTGACGCTCGACGCGCAGTTCGCGTCAAAATGGCTGATGCGACGCGTCGACGATTTTCGCAAGCATCACCCCGATATCGAATTGCGATTCGACATTGCCTATGAAGTGCGGGATTTCGAACTCGATGACATCGATGTCGGCATCCGTTTCGGCGCCGGCAAATATCCCGGTCTTCGCACCCACCGGCTGTTCGACAACATCCTCATTCCGGTGTGCAGCCCGAGCCTCTTGACGTCCGGTCCGCCGCTGCGTGAGCCGCGCGACCTCTTCAACCACACGCTTGCGCATATCGAATGGTCTCGGCAAGGCGTGACGTGGCCGAACTGGCGGATGTGGATGGCGGCGGCCGGCATCACTGATTTCGACGACAGCCGGACCGTCGTGTTCGGCAACTCCACGGATGCCGTCCAGGCAGCGCTCGACGGCAATGCCGTTGCGCTCGCCGATTTCGCCATGGTGGCGAACGACCTTTCCCAGGGCAGGCTGGTGCAGCCTTTCGAACTCGGCCTGCGGGTGGCGCCCGAGTTCGCCTACTTCCTGGTCTATCCCGAAAATACCGCCGACGATCCACGCATCGTCGGCTTTCGCGAATGGATGCTCGAGGAAGTCGCCAAGACGCGGACCTCGGACAAAGGGCAGTAGGCAGTAGGGCAGTAGGGCAGTAGGGCAGTAGGGCAGTAGGGCAGTAGGGCAGTAGGGATAGGCGTCGGTGCCGTCTGCCCCCTATTCCCCTACTGCCTTACTGCCCTACTGCCTTTGATTCAGCTTGCCGCCGCGCCGAACCAGCCGATCACGGCGCCGATGATCAGCAGCACGCCGAGCCAGTGGCCGCCGTCGATGAGGGTCAGGTCCCAGCCGAAATTCTCGTAGCGATGGTTGACCGAGAGCGTCGTGGCGACGAAACCCAGCCAGAGCACGGAGCCGAAGACTAGTCCGGCGATCCATGTCGGCTCGCCGCCGGTCATCGCGCCGACGACCAGGGCCAATATGGTGGCCATGACCAGTTCGGCGATGAAGCTGATGACGAAGGGCAGCGGCGATTTCTTCATCGTCGCCGGATCGAGCTTGGCGGCCTTCAGCCACGCCTTGCTCAGGCCCATGTACCAAGCGGCGCCGAACAGCCACGCGGCGATCGCGGCAGCGACCACCGCCAGCCAGTTCACTGCTGAAAAATCCATGAGCTCCCCCTCTGATCTGTATGTGATGGAACGCCTGTTCGGCGATCGCGTCAAGCGAACCGCCAGACCGTCGTGCGCTTGACCAGCGCATCCTCCAGCGCCCGCGTGACGGCCACTTCATACACAGAAAGCGGCTTCAGCCCTGCCTTCGGCAGATACGACCGTCCGGGATCGCCGACGAGGATTTCGGCGCCGCGCGCCTTCAGCGTTGCGAACCATGGCATCAGCCGGTCCGCGAAAGATTTGTCGTAGAAAACATCACCGGCCAGGACCACGTCCCAACCTGCATCGGTGCCGATGCAATCCGTGCCGAGGAATTCGGTCCCGACACCGTTGATCTCACTGTTGAGCCGGATCGCGGTGGCACAGAACGGATCGATGTCGGCTGCGGTCACCTTGGCGGCACCTGCCTTGGCGGCAGCGATGGCGACAAGGCCGGAGCCGGAAGCGAAGTCGAGCACGCGCTTGCCCCGCACCGTGCCGGGA
>NZ_RZOM01001175.1:0-1797 GCF_003999175.1 Mesorhizobium sp. M7A.F.Ca.ET.027.03.2.1
CCTATTCCTCGATCGCGGCCAGCATCGGCGCACCGTCCGCCAGCCGTGCTGTCGGTGCGGCCAACGGCGCCAATCCGCTCTCTTTCGTGGTGCCTTGTCACCGCGCCATCGGTAAATCAGGCGATCTCACCGGCTATCACTGGGGCCTGACCCGCAAGCGCGCCATTCTGGGCTGGGAAGCCGGGCAGGTATCGTAATATCGATTTTCCTCGATATTGCGAAGGAAAACATCGATATACCGGCCTTATTAAGTATAAGCGCGATTTCCACTGTGGTTTCCGCCGTTGCAACCCAGGGCAACCTGCGGTTCCTGTAATTGTTATTTTGAGACGTTATTTTAGGTAACTCTAAATTAACCACGATAAAGTGATGATCCCCTCATATTAATCCGGACGATCCGGCTTGATAGGAGGTTCCGATGACATTGTTTCGCGCCGCCTGCGGCGCAGCTCTGCTGGTTGCCAGCCTCGACGAGGCCGCGTTGGCCGCGACGCAGAATGTCATCTTCAATGGCACGATCGCGCCCACCTGCACGCTTGTCGTTGCCACCAACGGCACGATGACGGCCAGTCCCGATCTCCAGTCCCTCAGTTCCCACAACAGCGGCGGCTCGGCTGGGACCGTGACGCTGACGACGACCGGAGGTGTGTCGCTCAGCGTCGACCCCGTCACCACCATGACGGTGCCATCCGCCGACAGCACGTCGACGACCTGGACGCCCACCTACTCCGCCACCGGCGCGCATGCCATCGTCGAGACCGGCTCGGCAACCAGCATCACCACACCCGGCGCCGATCTCGTCTCGGTTCACCTCGCCGGAACCAAAGGCGGCAGCAATCGCTTCGCCAACGGCAATTATCAGGCAACGGTAACGCTGCGCTGCGAATGACGCGCAGCGAAGGAGGGGTCGTTGAAACATGTTCGAATCCTGACGACGGCACTGGCCATCGGATTGGCGCCCATTGCCGTCAAGGCACAATCGATGTCGCCGATGCGTGGCGAGATCAACAGCTTCACCGACGTCTTCGCGGTCCGCATCTTCCCTGCCAATCCCTACGACAGGAAGATCCGGGTCGAAATCCACGTCTACGATCAGGATTTTCAGCCGGTAGATGCCAGGATCTCTCCAAATGTCTTCCAGCTGGCTTCCCAGGCTTCCCGTTCTGTCCTTGTGGTCGTGCCCTTTGACGGCGCGGCCGAGCGTAAAGTGCGTATCTGTACCGAAAGCATCCCGTTCCCCAATCAACAGACGCAGATAAGGGCACAGATATGCGGAAAGTTCTTTGGGCGCCGCAAGTCTTGACACTGGCGCTCGCGGTTAATTGGGCGTGCTCGCCGGCCGGGGCCGAGGACGTCTACAACCTCAACCAGAATGAGAGCGGCTTCAACCTGCCCGGTGTCACCTTGCCCCAGGGCCAGGACGAGGTCCGTGCCGCGGACGGCACCACATGCCGTTCCGCAGTCTCCGGCTCCGGGGCCTATGTCGATCTCGGTCTTATCAGAGGCAACAGCCAGTCCGACAACAGCGTCGCCACCTATGGCCGGGTGGTGATCCCGATCGGGCGTACGCCGAAGCGCGTCGATTGCAGCCGCCTCTATGAGCTTGAGGTCGAGCGCCTGCATCTGGAGCTGAAACTTCTCAAAATGGGCCTCGGCGCCGACGGCCAGACGGCCAGCATCGCCGCCACCGCTCCCGCGACTGCATCGCCTGGATGGGCCAACGAAGGCTGGAGCATCAGGACCGGAAATGGCGATGGCAAGAAAAAGAAGAAGCAGTAGCCGCGCGCTGCTTGCGAT
>NZ_RZOM01001176.1:0-1795 GCF_003999175.1 Mesorhizobium sp. M7A.F.Ca.ET.027.03.2.1
GTAGCGCAGTGTGTCGGCAGGAAATTCGGCGGCGAGCGCCCTGAAACATTCCAACTCGTAGTCGGGGTGAAACACGCCGGCCTTGAGCTTGTGGGCGTGAAAACCATGCTCGGCCTTGAGCGCGTGGGCATGTTCGAGCAATTGATCGATGGTGCGGACCTCGCCCTTGCCGCTGCGGCGGTCGGCATAGCGAAAGAACAGATAGGAGGCGAAGCCGATCCGGTCGCGCACACGCCCGCCAAGCAGTTGGTAGACCGGCACGCCGAGCTTCTTGCCGATAATGTCGAGACAGGCAAATTCCAGCGCCGCGTGGAGCTGCGTGCGGTTGTTGTAGAGTGACGCCGTCGGATTGCAGATGGCGTAGCGCATCCGGTTGAGATCGAAGGGATCGTGGCCGACAAGGTAGGATTTCAGCCCGGCGAAAGCGAGTTCGGCGCCGGCGCCCCCGCCGCCCATCTCGCCGAGCCCAACAATGCCTTCGTCGGTCTCGACCTCGACCACGGTGCGGACAAAGCGTCCCCAATGCGTACCGTTGCTGTGCCGCAATGCTGCTTCCAGCGGAACGGTGATGGTGGTCGCCTTGATGTCCGTGATCTTCATGCCGGCTCCTCTCCCCTGGCCTACCGGCGTCATACACACTACCATGGTAGTATGTCAATACAGCGTCAATCCTGCTTGCCGCTTGAGTTGGGACGTGCGTGGTGTCATGACCGGAGCAGTGCAGCGCCATTCACAGCAACGGATTCGTCATGGGGACCAAGCTTTCGGGGGCGACCAGATTTTCAGGCAGTGCTGCCAGGTTGAAAACCGCCGGTCAGCGCGACCCCTCGCGGGTGCTGGAGCCGGTCAACAATCGCATGCCGATCTCGCCGCAGATCTACGAGCGCCTGCGCCGCGCCATCACGACGCTGGCGATGTTGCCGTCGGAAGCGCTCAGCGAACAGGACCTTGCCCAGCAGCTCGGTGTCAGCCGTACACCCGTGCGCGAGGCGCTGATCCGGCTTGCCGATGAAGGGCTGATCGACATACTGCCGCAACGCGGCAGCTTCGTCGCGCCGATCCGGCTGAGTGACGTCGAGGAAGCGCAGTTCATTCGCGAGGCGCTCGAAGTCTCCGTCGTGCAGAAGCTGGCCGGACACGGTTCGAGCGCCTTCATCGCGGCAGGCAGGGTGAACCTTGCCCAACAGGCCAAGGCAGTGGCCGAGGGCGACCGCGAGCTGTTTCTCGAGCTTGACGAGGGCTTCCATCGCAGCCTTTGCGAAGAGGCCGGCCTGCCCAAGAGCTGGCGGGTGATCCAGGTGGTCAAGCTGCAGATGGACCGTGTGCGCTATCTGAGCCTGCCAGAGCCCGGCCACCTCGAAACGCTGCTCGCTCAGCATGTGGCGATCTTCGAGGCTGTGGAGACCGGCGAGGCAAAGCAGGCAGGCGCGCGTATGGCGGCGCATCTGCGCGAAGTGCTTCGCACGGTTCAACGGCTCAACGTGGCCCGCCCGGACCTCTTTGGCCAATGATCCATTGACCGCTCATTGGGTGAAGAGCAGCGCCGCGGGCGTGCTGCCACATTTTTGATGAGGAATTCCTGGTGCCAAGGCCTGATCCGCGTATGCTACGGGCGCTTCGCTTGCCTGCTGGCGTCAACCGCCGAAGCGCGGCTCCGCAACGCCTTTGATGCCAAGGCCCGTGATGGCGAACAGACTGCCGCGCAAAACGCCGTCGCCGGGAAAACGCGGCAGCGGCGGCTTGGCCATCGAGGTGACGTAAAGGGTGTCCAGCTTCGGCCCGCCGAACATGACGC
>NZ_RZOM01001177.1:0-1792 GCF_003999175.1 Mesorhizobium sp. M7A.F.Ca.ET.027.03.2.1
GCACGGCACAGGACAAAGGTTTCGACGTCACCATCACCGACGTGACCGAGAAATACGTCACTATCGGCATCTGGGGGCCGAACGCCCGGGCGACCTTGCAGAAGGTGGTCGAAAATCCGGACGGGCTCTCTGTTGAGAACTTCCCATTCGCGGCAATCAAGCCGGTCCGGATCGGCGGCAAGGATGTCACCGCTTTCCGCATCTCCTATGTCGGCGAGCAGGGCTGGGAGCTGCACATGCGCTACGAGGACGGCCTGGCCGTCTGGGACGCCTTGCGCTCGACCGGCGTGATGCCCTTCGGCGTTGAGACCTATGCCAACACGCGCCGCATGGAAAAGAGCCTGCGGCTGCAGAACGCCGACCTTTTGACCGAGTACAATCTGCTCGAAGCCGATCTTGCGCGTCCGAAGGTCAAGGAGAACGATTTCTGCGGCAAGGCCAAGCATGTCGAATATCGCGCCCGCGAGCACCAGCCGGCCATGCTGTGCACGCTGGTGATGACCGAGAATGTCGATGCGAAGGGCGTGGCCCGCTATCCGGTCGGCACGATGCCGGTGATGGACCCGAAGACCGGCGAAACGCTGGTCGACGAACTCGGCCGCCGGTCCTTCACCACCTCGATGGCGTACGGGCCGACCGTCGGCAAGAATATCGGTCTTGCCTATTTGCCGTGGGCGTACGCCCAGGAAGGCCGCAAGCTCACGATCGAGTATTTCGGCGAGACCTATCCGGTCGAAGTGGCTGCTGTCGGCTACAAGCCGCTCTACGATCCGGAGAATTTGAAGCCGCGCAGTTGATTGCAGGCAGGCGCAAAGGGCATGAAGGCAAAAGCCTGGCCATCGGCCGGGCTTTTCTCTTTTTAAGCCGACGGTTTTCGCTTACCCTTGCGGAATGTCTGCTTTTGCCTGTGCTAGACATTTGCTTTCGGGCTGTGCCGCGTTCGCGCTGACGCTTTGGTTGGCGCCGGCGTCCCTTGCTGACGAGCCCGTCGATGTCGAGCTGGTGCTTGCCGTCGATGTCTCGCTGTCGATGTCACCGGACGAGCTCGAGATCCAGCGTCATGGCTACGCAGCGGCGCTGACGCACGACAATGTGCTGCAAGCCATTGCCGATGGGGCTTATGGCAAGATCGCCGTTACCTATGTCGAATGGGCCGGTACCACCTGGCAGCGCGTCATCGTGCCGTGGACGGTGATCGCCAGCCGCACCGACGCCGAGCGCGTGGTCGCGCAGTTGTCGGCGCAGCCGCCCAATAGTGCGCGGCGCACCTCGATCTCCGGAGCGCTGGAGTTCGGCAACGACCTGTTTGCCGAAAGCGGCTACCGGGGCACGAAGCGGGTCATCGACATTTCGGGCGACGGCCCCAACAACCAGGGTGCGCCGGTCAATCTGACCCGCGACGGGCTGATCAAGCAAGGCATCGTCATCAACGGCTTGCCGCTGATGACGCGAGGCGGCTTCACCGGTGCCTACGACGTCAGCAATCTCGATCGCTACTACAGCGACTGCGTCATTGGCGGTCCCGGAGCCTTCATGATCCCGGTCAATGACTGGACGCAGTTTCCCGAAGCCATCCGTCGCAAACTGGTGCTGGAACTCGCCGGTCCGGCCTCGCCGCAATGGGCGGCGGAAGAAGCCGCGCATCCGCCGGTGATATTGGCGCAGGAGAGGTCCACCACCGACTGTCTGGTCGGTGAGAAAATGTGGCGAAACCGCAGTTGGATGTTCGACAGCCGCTAAAGCTCTTCTCCGTTGAGCGTGATCTTTGGCCGAACCGGCTCCCATTCTTGCC
>NZ_RZOM01001178.1:0-1787 GCF_003999175.1 Mesorhizobium sp. M7A.F.Ca.ET.027.03.2.1
CGACGATATCATTGCCCGCTATATTGTGTAGGACGGAATTGGCTGCAAGCAGCCTCGATGTCACATCGGCGTTCCGGACCGAAAAGACCACCGCTGCGAAGCGTAGATCTGTCGGCGCGCCGGCCGGCAGGCCGAAGCGCGCGGTGAAAGCCGCGCGGTCAAGCACGCTCAAATCCGCATTCGGCAAGGGAAAAATGCCGCCCTGCCCGTCGGCGGCCGGATCATCCACCGCCACGGAAATCAGCCCATGCTGCTTTCCGGGCGCATCGCTGACCGCCAAGATCTCGACAATTCCGGTCGCGCCGTTGGCGTGGGCCTGCAAAGCCGTGCGATCCACATCAGGCGCGTTGACCCGCTCGCAGGCAAACAGAAAGGCGTCCGTGGCTTCGGCTCCGGCCGCAAAGGCGAGCTTGAACGACGCGATGTCGCTTTTGCCGGCAGGGTCGGTGAAGGCGCGCGAAAAACCCAGCATGTCTCCCGCCGAGATGCCGGCATCGACATAGCGTGCATGGTCGGCATCGGCATTGCCCGTGCCTAGAACAATGGCGGAAAATCCCTCGTCGCCGTTGCTGTCGCGATAGGCGCGATCACGCGCGACGAAGACATTGCCGTCTGCGATAGCCTTTGCCGCCACCTGCTCGTCGCCGACCGCCAAAGGTTCGAGATAGGTGCCGTCGGCCAGGAAAACACAGCAGTTTTCCGTTCCGAACGGATGGATTCCGGTCGGGGCAACGACGAAGCCAAGCGCGGTGAGCCGGGCTCGCGCCACATCGAGGCTGTGCGTCGGCAGCACCAGATGATCGAGCGGATGGGTGCCTGCGGCTGCGGTTTTGGTCATGCAGGCGCGATGTGCATCATTCCGCAAAGCCGTTCAAGACTTGATCGCAATACCGGCCAGTTCGCCCGTCAATTCACCGGACGTCGAAAGGCGCCCCTGGAGCAAGGTTCGATCAGCTCCCCGCGACTACATCGGCGGAATAGCGCAGTTCACGCATCGGTTTGACCTTGCTGGTGGTCTGCGCGTAGAGCGGGTGCGCCTTGTAGGCGGCCAGCGCGGCGTCATCGACGAACTCCGCATAGACAACCACGTCGACCTCATCCGACAGCGGATCCACCTTGGTGTTGAGCGTGACCTCGAACAGGCTGGAATGAGGAATGTCGCCGAGCGCCAGCAAGCCGGTGCGCACAGCCTCGACATCCTCTTTTCGCCGCGCGCTGAAGAAAACGATATGCCGGATCAACCCCGCCTCCTCGATCAAAGTGCCGGGGTCTTTTGTGACGGCAGGACGTTGGCGTCAATCGACAAGGATGTCGCGGCTGCTGCCACTGGAGTTAAGCTTTGCTGGTAACATATCGCACAACATGACTAAGCTCTCTCACAGCGGTGTCGAGATAGCGGCCCTGATTGTACATGCCATCCCAGATCAAAAAAAATGCGATGGCGGCAATGACGATTACATAACGCATGGCTAAATCTATCGCACAAGGAATTCTGCGGTCATAGGCGTTTTTTGACGCGCTGCGCCTTGGCTGTGCACAGGCACAGATGCCCGCCGGCGCGAGCAATCTGCTTGGCACAGCCCCGCTTGCAGCCTGCCCCTTGAAGTTTCCCCGCATGACGTGGAAGATTGTCGCACGGATTCACCGGGAAGCGCTGAAGCTCTGGTAGGGGGCGCGCACTTCGTTCGAGCCCGCTCGCCGACGAACCGGTCGCGGCGGCGTTCGAAGCTGGCGAATGATCCAAGAGAACCGTGGCCCGGCAATTTGCGCCGGCACCGCGGAAATCC
>NZ_RZOM01001179.1:0-1783 GCF_003999175.1 Mesorhizobium sp. M7A.F.Ca.ET.027.03.2.1
GTCGTGCTGCGCAACCGTACGCTCAGCGGGCGTGCCACGGCTGTGATGGAAGCTGCGCCCGGTTGCGTGCTGATTGCGGTCATCGCACCGGCCTTCGTGTCGAAGTCCCCGGCGGATATTCTGGCGCTGGCTGTTACGCTGGTGGCCGCCACGCGGCTTTCCATGCTGCCGACTGTGCTGATCGGAGTCGCTTCGGCGGGGTTGCTCAGGCATTTCATCGGCTAGAAAGGGAGCGGCCAGTTGGCTTAGAGGCTCTTTGGCCACTGTTGGGCGGCATGTATGACGGTAAGTATTTCGACGGCATCTTCGCTTACGCGATAGGGGACGATATATGGGATATCGGCCAAAACGAGTTCTCGCGTCGCCTTGATGCGTCCAACGCGACCCATAGCCGGCTGTTCGGTAAGCAACTCCGCTGCGGACAAGATGCGCCCAATGACACGGGCGGCAGCTTCGGGACTGTCTTTCTCGATATGCGCGCCGATTTCGCCAAGCCGACGCAAAGCCCGCTTGGTCCAACGGATTGTCTTGCGGCTCATGGATCAGCCGGCGGGCTTGACGTATTTCCCGATCACGGCGGCCAACTCTTGTTCGCTGGCGAACTCACCGCGCTCGGCCTCGGCCAATCCGGCCTCTATCTCAGCGAGTTGCCACTCTTGACGAGCTACAAAGTCTTCGATGGCCTTGGCGGCCACATAAGAGCGCGAGCGATCGAGCTTTTCGGCAAGTTGGTCGAGCCTGTTTGTCGTGTCGTCGGGGAGGCGTACGGTGAAAGCCGTCATGGTTTCGATCCACTTGGTTCATTGTGATTGTGAGTGAACCAAGGTGGATCGTCAAGTCACACCCAAAGGACTCTGGTCGCTTCGCGCTGTTTACTGTCAGGAAAACAAGCGGGGAGCGCATTGAAAAAGGGCGGGCGCCAAGCGCCTGCCCTCCAATTTAAGTCTTTCCTATGCGGCAGCCGCGACACCCTGGCTGGCTGCCACCACGGCATCGACCTTGGCGGTCGCCTTGGCGAGCGCTGCGGTCACCGCGTCAGGACCCATGCCGACGCCTTCGATACGGATGACATCGACATCGGTCATGCCGAGGAAGCCGAGCACGCCGCGCAGGTAGGGAATGGCGTGATCGAACTGCACGGCCGCACCTTCGGAATAGATGCCGCCCGAAGCCAGCACGATATAGACCTTCTTGCCGGTGACGAGACCCTTGGGGCCGTTCTCGCCATAGGAAAAGCTCTTGCCGGAACGAGAGATATGATCGACCCAGGACTTCAGCGTCGAGGAGATGTTGAAGTTGATGAAGCCTGTGGCCAGGATCACGGTGTCGGCAGCAAACAGCTCGTCGAGCACGACATCGGAGACGCCGACGACCTCAGCCTGGCGCGCAGTGCGCGCTTCCGCCGGCACGTAGATGCCGCTCGCGTAGTCGGCGTCGATATGGGGGAGCGGATTGGCGACGAGGTCGCGCACGACGAGCGTGTTCGACGGATCGGCGGCGACGAGCTTTTCAGCGAATTCGGTAGCGATGCGGGTCGAATGGGAGGCGGCGCCGCGCGGGCTCGAAGTGATGAGAAGAATGGACATTTTGGGCTCTCCAGCGGTTGGAATGATTTGTCCCGCCAGATATGGGGCTTTCGATCCATTCAATAAACTGGTATATTTTCTATACGATCCATCTATAAGTTAGATATCACGATGCAGCCCAATCCGACGCTCGATCAACTTCAGATCTTTGTGACAGTCGCCGAAGCCGGCAGCTTCTCGGCCGCCGGCCGCAGGCT
>NZ_RZOM01000117.1:0-9179 GCF_003999175.1 Mesorhizobium sp. M7A.F.Ca.ET.027.03.2.1
GTCTGAACTTGAACTTACGATTGACCCTGAGCGGCAGCCTCGGCGTTTTCGAGGGTGATCAACGGCGCTGTTGGTCGGCGGCATTGGTCGATGGACGACAAGGCACGGAGTCATTCCGAGACCCTGGAGCCGACGCGGTGATCTCGGAGGTTGCCCGGCGCTACGGGCTGCGGCCGCGGCGGAACGCTCGCAAGCTTGCGACGTCGGCAGGACAGGCCACTCCCGCCTAGTGGTTTCGGTGGCGCCACCGGAACGACCCGTTGGGCCTATCCGTGCACCAGAGCTCAAGGCCACGGCCTGAGAATCGGCCGCCGCTCACCCTACTTGGTTCCTCAGCCGACTGCGCTAAGAAGGAGAGCAACTTCCGTCGGCGCGAGGATCATTGCGTCGTGGCCAGTGGCGAGTTCCTGCCACGCCCAGCCATCCTGCTTCGCGACCCATTCTCGCGCTCCCGCCATCGGCGGGTGGAGTGGATTAGTGCAGACGACATAGGTTCGGGGTCTGCCGTTGCCGAGCGGGTGCTCGAGCTTAAGTCCGCTTTCGTAGGTGCCTGCCGGATGCGGTGTTATCCGGCGCCGCACCCAGTCCGTGAGCGAGTGTCCCTCGGGAATGCCGAATGCTGTTGGCGGCGGAGTCGGCATGAAGATACCCCGTCCTTCCTCCGCAACCAATTTTCGACGGGCCGCGACGATGTCGGGGGGCATGGTGCTGAATACACTTTGACCGCTCTCGACGATGGCGCTGTCGAGATAAACGAGATGGCTGATATGGTCGGGTATCCGGTCGGCGGCGCCGGTGATGCTGATGCCGCCTAGACTGTGACCGACAAGGATCACATCGCTCAGCTCTTCCGTCACAATGTGGTTGACGATGTCGGTCACGAATGTGTCGGGCGTGATGTCCTTGCACAGCAAACGTGCGCGTTCGCCGACACCTGGTCGGCGTGGTCACGTGGCATCCCATCTTGCGAAGATTGGCAGCCACGTCCCGCCAACACCATCCGCCATGCCAGGCACCATGCACTAGCACATACGTCTTTGCCATGGGTTGTGCCGTTCCACTTGCTCACCGGCCGTTGTGGCTGCCATCCGGCACGATGGCCGGGCGTTGTCCCAAAGGGGCTCGACCACGTGACCGGTGGTAAGTCCGGCGCACAGGGCAGCGCCGTGGCCTGAGGACACCGCTAACGAGTCAAGGAAATTTGAATTGCGAAAGGCCAATATTCACTAGCTCTTTGCAAGTGGATGGAGAGGCTCATGGTGTGCCGCAGTTGCTCGCTGCCGGCATGCTCTTGGCACGGTCCCGGCTGATCATCCGAACTTGAACAGGACACCAAAGCCGCCGCGCGGATAGTTCCACTCGATGTCGCCGCCTTTCTCGCACAATATCCGGCAGGTGCCGCATTCCATGCAGCCGTCGGCGGTGATCTCGACTTGACCCTTGTCATTCAACTCATAGCATTTCGCCGGACAGACGTAGGTCAACGCAAGCAAGTTCGCGCTTGGCTTGTCGTGCGGTCGCACTATAATATGGGGGCGGCCGGAATCGACCAGATAGCGGTTCTGGTAAAGTTTGTCCTCGACACGAACCTTCGTCACTGCGATCGTCATCTTGTACCCTCTTCAGCGCCATGCCAATGCCAGGCGGACCGCGTCGCTGACCAACCCCCAGCGCGAGCGCGCGTTGATGAAGGCGGCCGTGGTGTTCTTTTCCTTCTCGATCTTCGGCGTGCCGTCGACACGCATGAAGTTCTGAGCGGCATGCGACATCAGCCGCGGATAGCTGTCAAAAAAGTTGCTGGAATTGGTGTGGAGCAAGGCTGGCATGTCCTTGTATTTCTTAAGATCCTTGATCACAAAGGAGTCATCCAGCATCGTCTTGTAGAGCGCAAGGTTCGCTTTGGTCATAGGACCGTTGCGGCTTTTGACTTTGATGATCGCCTCAGCCGCGACACGACCCGAGGTCATGGCAAGGTTCGAACCCTCACGGTGAATGGCATTGTTCAGTTGCGCTGCGTCGCCGACGATGACCCAACCGTCGCCGAAGAGCTGCGGAATGGCCTTGTAACCACCTTCGGGGATAAGATGGGCGGCATATTCTTTCACCTCCGAGCCAGCGATCAGCGGCCGGATCGAAGGATGGTTTTTCATCGCATCCAGGAGGGCGGACGGGCTCTCCATCGTCGCGGCGAAATCCGAGACCAGGCAGCCGATGCCGAGTGATATCGACTCCTTGTTGGTGTAAAGGAAGCCGAGCCCGGCCATGCTGCGAGAGATCGTGCCCACGGCCTCGATTACGCAGCCTTCATCGCCCTTGACCCCGAACCGCTGGCCAATGACCTCTTCGGGCAAGAAATGCATTTCCTTGACGGCAAGCGCCACGGTCTCCGGCTTCGGCATCTCGCGCAGGCCTGCGCGAGTGCCAAGCAATCCCGACACCCCTTCTGCGAGAACGACCACATTCGCGAAGACCACTCCGCCAGCCCGGTCTGTGCGGACGCCGATCACCTTGCCATTGCCATCACGGACGAGTTCCGTCGCGGTCGTCTCACACAGGACCGTCGCGCCAGCCTCGCGCACCTTGCGGGAAAACCATTTGTCGAACTGGGCGCGAATGATCGTGTAGCGGTTGGGTTTCGCCTCATTGAAGTCGTCCGACCGGTAATGAATTCCGGTGTGAGACGTGTCGTCCAACACCCAAAGTCGCTGTTCGACCAGGTGCCGCTCGAGGGGCGCATCATCCCGGAAGTCCGGGATGATCTTCTCCAGCATGTTCGCGTACATTATGGCACCCTGGACGTTCTTAGAGCCCGGATATTCCCCGCGCTCCAACTGCAGTACCTTCAGCCCCTGGCTTGCCAAAGTGTAAGCAGCTGCGTTTCCAGACATGCCGGCTCCGACCACTATGGCATCGAATTGTTCAATCATGTCCTCTCCCTCAACTCGCAAGCTTGTCTCGACTGTGCGGCGACAGCCGCCGGGTGAAGGCTTCCGTCAGTGCGGGCAGGAAGCGGATTGCATCCGTGACGATCCCGAGGTGGGCGAACTCGAAAATCGGCGCGTTCGGATCGGTGTTGATCGCGACGATGAGATCGGCCCCCTCGACCCCAACTCGGTGCTGGATGGCGCCGGAAATTCCGGCCGCGATGTAAAGCTTCGGTCGAATGGTCTTGCCAGTTTGTCCAATCTGTCGATCAGCCGGCATCCAGCCCTTCTGGACCAAGGGGCGCGAACAGCCATGCTCGGCGCCGATCGCTCGGGCAAGATTCTTCACAAGCTGAAGGTTCTCCGCCGCTCCGAGACCGAGGCCTCCCGCAACCACGACATCCGCATAGGCAAGATTTGCCATTGCCGACTGGTTATCCGGTAGGAAGCCGAGGACTTTGGTGACGATATCGTCCTCAACGAGCGACAGCTTGTGCCGCATGACACGCCCGACCGGCTTATCCACCCGTTGCGGCATAGGCATGACCCTTGGTCGCACCGTCGCCATTTGCGGCCGGTAATTTAGTGTATAGATCGTACACAACAATGAGCCACCAAAAGTCGGACGGGTCGCGGCGAGTGAACCGTCGGAATCTACATCAAGTTCGGTGCAGTCGGCCGTGAGCCCCGTCTGCAGGGTCGTCGCTACCGAGCCTGCAAGATCCCTGCCCAGTGTGGTCGCGCCGAGAAGGAGGATTTCGGGTTTATGGGTATTGACCAGATCCGTGAGCGCCTTGGCGAACGGCTCGTTCCGGTAGTCGGCGAGCGGCGGCGCATCGACGATGTAGACAAGATCCGCCCCGTAAGCGAAGGCCTCGGCAACAGCGTCCTCGACCATCTCGCCCGGCGGTCCCAGCACGACGCCCGCGAGCTGGACTTCAAGCTTGTCGGCCAATTTGCGGCCTTCGCCCAGCAGTTCGAATGATACAGGATGCACATTGCCGCGTTCGAGCTCGAGGAAGACCCACACGTGCCGGTAGTCTTTGAAATGGTCGGGAAGTTCTTTCTTTACACCGGCACGGCCGGGGGCAATGCGAGGGGTGGTTTGGCTTGCGGTCGACATTTTCTGCTCCTGGCCGTCACGTGCCGCTGTTGAAGGCCAGCTCATGTTCCAGCGCCGGCCGGCGGGTTAAGATATCGGCGATGAGTTCATCGGCTATGTCCTGCAAGCCCCTTTCCGCGGTGTCGATCTGCGCCGCCCTTTCTGCCCGTGCGGTGGGGGCGAAAACACGCTTGACGACTGTAGGCGAGCCACGCAGACCGCACCGGGTGAGATCGTCAATGCCGGCGTCGGCTGCAGTCCACTTCACGACTTGCCTGCGCGCCGCGCACAGAGCCTGCTGGAGCGAGCCCCGGCGGATTTCGTTGGTGTCTTCCAGCATGGTAATGAGGCAAGGGAGTCTGCTCTTCAGCAACTGGGTGCCGCCTTCGGCGCGACGCGCGACTTCGATCTCTCGCGTATCGAGATCGATGGAGGCAATCTTCGCGACATAGGTAAGTTGCGATAAATCTAGGCGCTTGGCTATGCCCGGTCCGACCTGGGCGGTATCGCCGTCAATCGTCTGCTTGCCGGTGAAGACGATGTCCGGCCTGCCGAAAGTCTCCCCAATTTTTGCGATTGCTTGCGAAAGAGCAAAGGAAGTCGCCAGCGTATCGGATCCGGCAAAATAGCGGTCCGTCAAGAGAACTGCTCGGTCAGCACCGTAACCGAGCGCCTTTCGCAGCGAGTCCTCCGCCATGGGCGGACCCATTGTGAGCACAGTAACCTCGCCACCATGAACGTCGCGCAGTTTGAGCGCTTCTTCGAGGGCGAACAGGTCGTAAGGATTGATGATGGTCGGAACACCCTGACGCATGATCGTGTTCGTCACCGGGTGCACGCGGATCTGTGCCGAATCCGGCACCTGCTTGATGCAGATTACGATATGCATTGGCGGTTTCTCTAAGCTCCCAGTCCGGATTCGTGCTTGGCGGTTCGCCTCATTGCCTGCATCGTTCATGCCAAGTCGTCTTCCTGCCTCTATTCCAGAAGGTGGCTTCGTTTGCTTCCGAGGAGGCGTCATGAGGACTGGATTTGTCGACTTCTCGACATTGTCGCGTCGCAGCCGTGTCGGGCTCATTACTTTCCGAACCGCTTCAGTGCAGAGTCGAGCGGGACGAAGGCGCGGCCAGGTGCGGGACATATGTTTGGATCGTGGTCCCTTAGCACCTTGAACACACGTTGCGTGAGCGGCGAGGAAGTCGCGAAATCTTCGTAGGCGCGTTCCAGCTTGGCGCGCACCCGCGCGGCGATTACCTGGTTAGGCAGACCGGAGAAATCTTCTTCGGCAAGGTATTGGCCCACGCGCTTCATGATATGGAGCCGCGAGACATTCATCACTTTCGGGTCGTAGGAGACGCCAAGGCAGGCGAAGAAGTCCTCCGCGGCCGACAGGCCCTTCAGTCGCGCTAGGATATCGGTGCGATCGATCGGGCGGCTATCAGCGGAGCAGTTCATTGTATTCTCCCGGCGCGTAATTGTGGTGTCGATGCATTGGTGACATTGCTGACGGCGTGCCGACCTCTGGCACGGCGGCTGGGCAAGAGACTTGGCGATCTCAAGCTTTTCTGAAGTGGTGAAGGCGACCCCGAGTTTGACTGCTCTCCATTGCGCAGGGTCGTCACGTTGAGGAAGACCTCACGGCTCGTCGGCTATTGTGCCGCTCGGACCCGGGCCGGAATGAAGCTGTTCTGCACCTCGCCCGCACAGTCCAGCACTGGGAACGGCCCGTAGCTTCTCGGTGATCGCAGGCAGGACCTCAAGCACGCGGTCTACGTCATCTTCGCCGTTGTCACGCGACAAGGAGAAGCGGACTGCCCCACATGCCGCGTTCATAGCGATCAGAACATGGCTCGGTTCCAGTGAGCCAGAGGCACAGGCGGACCCGGCGGAACAGGCGATTCCCAGCCGGCTCAGGACAATTGGAATTGCATCGCCTTCGATACCTTCGAATCCAATGTTTGCAGTGTTTGGCAATCGCTCTTGCGGATCGCCGTTGATGGATGTGTTTGGGATGCGCTGGATGATCCCGTTCTCAAGGCGGTCGCGCAACCATTTTATTCGTTTTGTCTCGTCCATGAATTTCAAGGCGAGTTCGGCCGCCATGCCCAGTCCGACTATGCCGGGTGTGTTTTCAGTGCCTGCACGCCGGTCGCGCTCTTGGTGCCCACCCTTGATCATGGAGGAGAAGCGCACGCCACGTCTTACATAAAGCGCGCCTATCCCCTTTGGACCATGCAGCTTGTGGGCGGAGAGCGACAGCATGTCGATCGCGGTCGATTTCAGCTCAATCGGAAGCCTTCCGACCGCCTGCACTGCATCAGTGTGGAAAAGCGCGCCGACTTCCCTGGCTAGATCGGCAAGCTTAACCACGGGAAAGATCGTACCGGTCTCATTGTTCGCCCACATTATCGAGACGATTGCCACTTGTGGAGTGAGAGCGGTTCTGTAGGCGTCCAGGTCGAGCCGGCCGTGGTGATCGACTGGGATAATGTGCACCTTGACGCCGCGCGTCTTTTCAAGGTGCGCGCACAACTTCAGAACGGCCGGATGTTCAACCGCGGAAGTCACTATTTCCGTTCGGTCGGGCATCACCTCCAGCGCCGAAAGGATGGCTGTACTGTCGCTTTCAGTCCCGCCCGAGGTGAAGATGATCTCGTCCTCGAATCCCGCGCCGATGAGGGCTTGCAACTGTTGCCTCGCCTTTCTCACGGCTTCAGCAACCGATGCGCCATAGGCGTGCATGGACGAATGATTGCCAAATTGCTCCGTAAAGAAAGGCAACATCGCTCCAACGACTGCAGGATCAACCCGCGTCGTTGCGTTGTTGTCGAGATAGACAGGGTTCATGGGAGTGATCCTTCAACTGCTGAAATGATTCAAGGGTAGGCGGGCCATTGAACCTCTGGCGCATATCGTATCTGGTAAGGTGGGCGGCCGGGCGAGCGATGGCTTGGCTGACCGGTCGCTGTCGACATTGCCCTTTGGTGGCGGCATCTGCCGGGAATTCAGCTGTTTCGGGCAATTTTGTTTGCTTGCCCACGGCAACGATCGATGATCGCGATTTGGCGCATCACCGAACGCAATTGTTCCGGGCCGACAGTGCGTGTCGGCCGGTTCCAGAGCGCCGGCGGTGCCGGTTCGACGCAGTATTCCTTGGCGTCGCTATAGTCGAACATAGCCTGTTCCCTCGCAATCATTTGCAGGACTTGCCGCAGCCGCACGTCTCACGCGCATTGGGGTTATCGAAAACAAAGCCGGATGTTTCGAGCCCAGTGACGAAGTCCACGGTCATGCCGGCTGCATGGGGTTGGGAGCCTCTATCCATGAACACCTTGAGCCCATCTCGCTCGATGATCGCATCGCCCTCACGTGAGACGCTCTCCAGGCCCATTGAGTATTGGAAGCCGGCGCAGCCGCCGGCATGGACCATGATGCGAAATCCTTCCGCCGGCTCGCTGGCGCGGTAAAGAGCGGCCTTGATGGCGGCAACAGCGTTGTCGGTGAGCGTAATCATGGCTCGATTTCTCCTCGGTCCGACGTTTTCGCGGATCATCTCGCATGGACCGTGCCAAAGGGAAGACGTGTCAAAAACCGTAGGACATCCCGACGTCTCTTATGCTCGATTGCTGGGGAGACGTCCGACAACCGACACTTACTGTCGGATTTGTCGCGTCCGCGTCACAGGAAGGGCGCCTGAGTTCGCGATGCACTCACGCGTAAAGCAATGAACAGAGCCAAAGATGTTCAGAGCTTGCCGCGGAGCAACTGGCACGATTTTTGTGAAGCCTTCGTTGCGGCGGCAAAATTGCCGGCCGATTCACCTTTGGGTTGCCCTCGCAATCGAAGAACGAAGGAGAGCAATATGATCCATCAGACCCGCCTTGAGTGGGAAAGCAGCACCGCCGGTGGTACCCGAATGCTCGATCGGCCGATTGGCGCCGACCACCCAACAATCGCTCTCTACCGGCGATTGGCCGCTGACCGCCCGGAGACAGGATTCGACTGGCATGTGCCTGACGATCGATCGCGTCCGCCGTGCACACCCCTGAGGCCCGTTTTTCGATCGATCGTCAAAAGAAGAACGGGGCAGGGGTAAAAACATGGATCAGCGCAAGAAGCGGTCGCCCAACGAAATCCGGCGTGCGTGGGAAGTCTGTCCGAACATTCCCGCGCGTGATTTCGCAGCCCAATTGGCCATTTCGGAAGCGGAACTGGTCGCGGCCCATTGCGGTTTCGGCGCGGCACGCATCGACCCGCGCGTCAATCACGTTCTGACGGGCCTCGAATTCGTGGGCGAAGTGACGGCGCTGACCCGCAATCAAGGTGCCGTGCACGAAAAGATTGGCGTCTTCAACAGAGTGATAACCGGCAACAATCACGCCATGGTCCTTGGTGACGAATTCGACCTTCGCGTCTTCCCGCAAGCTTGGAGGTATGGTTTCGCTGTTGAAAGGCGCCATCGCGGCGGAATCCAGCGCAGTTTGCAATTCTTCGACGCCACCGGCGCAGCAGTGCATAAGGTGCATCTCAGGCCGGTCTCCAACCTTCATGCCTATCGAAAGCTGGTGGCCGAGCTCGTATCCGCCAACCAGGAGCCGACCATGTCGCTTAAGGCGAGAGTAGCCGACCTGGGCGCGAGGACTGCGGACTGGGCCGGCACGGTGGACGACCTACGCGAGCACTGGAGCCGGCTGACTGACGTCAACCTTCTAAAGACGCTCAAGCTCAGCCGCTGCCAGGCTTTGCGCATGGTCGGCCAGGATTACGCTTGGCTGCTCGACAATGCCGCAGTTGGCGCCGTGCTCCAGCGTGCGGCCGAAGACGAATTGCCGATCATGTGCTTCGTCGGCAACCGAGGTTCTATCCAGACCCATTCCGGCTTAATCAAGTCGGTCAAGCAGATCGGGCCGTGCATCCATGTGCTGGACGAAACGTTCCGGCTGCATCTCAGGACCCACCAAATCCGTGAGGTTTGGGCCGTGCGCAAGCCGACCAATGACAGTCACGTCACCTCGCTCGAAGCATATGGGTCCGACGGCAAGATCATCATCCAGTTGTTCGGTGCGCGCAAGGAAGGCGAACGCGAGCGCGACGACTGGCGGGTTCTGGCGGAAAACCTGCCTCGTTTCCCCGACAGCTACATGAGAAAAGAC
>NZ_RZOM01001180.1:0-1781 GCF_003999175.1 Mesorhizobium sp. M7A.F.Ca.ET.027.03.2.1
GTGTAGCGTTCGCCGCCACCGAACAGCAGGCGTCCATCCGCCGACATGCGGTAGTAGTTGACGACGAAGCGGGTGTCGGACACCGCGACATTGGCCGGGATGACATTGCGCTTGCCCTCCAGCGGCTCGGTGGCGACGATGTAGTTGCCGACCGGCATGATGCGGCTGTTGACGCGTGGCTCCAGCCCATTGAGCAGCGCATCCCCCGCCAGCACGACATGTCTGGCCCGAACCGATCCCTTTGCCGTCGAGACCCGGATCGAAGGCTCACGCTCCAGCTTCACCGCCACCGAGTTCTCGTGGATCGTGACGCCGGCCGCAACTGCCGCACGGGCAAGGCCGAGCGTGTAATTGAGCGGGTGCATGTGGCCGCCGAGCGGCTCGTACATCGCGCCATGATATGACGTGTCGACCTTGGCGCGGGCTTCCGCCGCGGACAGGATCTCGGCATGCGGAAATTTCATCACCGTGGCCAGACACTCGGCCTCTTCCTCGAGATCCCTGAGGTCGGAGCCGTTGACCGCGCCGACCAGATGGCCGGTCAGCCTGAGATCGCAATCGATGGCGTGGCGCTCAATGATATCGAGCACCAGCCCGCGTGCCTCGAAGGCAAGATCGAACAGCACCTTTGCCCGCTCCGGCCCGTAGAGTTTGACCAGGCCCTTGGCGCCCGTGCGCAGGCCGGGGATCATCTGGCCGCCATTGCGGCCCGACGCGCCCCAGCCGATCTTGCCGCCTTCGAGCAGCACCACTTTCACGCCGCGCTCGGCGGCGTGAAGGGCGGCTGACAGGCCGGTGCAGCCGCCACCGACGACCACCAGGTCGGCTTCGACATCGCCGACCAGCGCCGGATGGTCCGGCGCCGGATTGGCAGTGGCGACATAATAGGATTTGGCGATGTCGAGGCCCGAATTGAAACCCGTTGAACTGGAAGCCATGATCACACCTTCAGCAGAAGGTGGTCGCGTTCCCAACTCGTCACCACGCCCTGGAACAGATCGAGCTCCACGCTCTTGACGCGCAGATAGGTCTGGAAGAAATCCTCGCCGAGCAACTCTCGCACCGGGCCGCAAGCCTCGAAACGGTCGAGCGCCTCCTCCATCGTTTTCGGCAGCGTGCTCTTGATCTTGTAGGCATTGCCCGACGCTTCGGCCGAGCGCGCCAGTTTCTGTTCGACGCCAAGATAGCCGGCAAGCAGCGAGCCGGCGATCGCCAGGTAAGGATTGGAATCCGCACCCGGAAGCCGGTTCTCCACCCGCCGCGCCGCGCGGCCCCCGGCCGGCACGCGCAGGCCGCAGGAACGGTTGTCATGCGACCATTCGATGTTGGCCGGCGCGCTGTGGTTCGGCCTTATGCGGCGGAACGAGTTCACATTGGGCGCAAACAGCGGCATGATTTCCGGGACATATTTCTGCAGGCCGCCGATGAAGTGGCCGAACATTGCGGTGTCGGCATCGTCGCTGCCGGCAAACAGCGTCCTGCCAGCCTCGTCGATGACCGACATGTGCAGATGCATCGAGCTTCCCGCCTGCGCCGCGATCGGCTTGGCCATGAAGGTCGCATGCATGCCGCTTTGCTGCGCGGCCTGGCGCGTCAGCCGCTTGAACAGCAGCACCTTGTCGGCCAGCGGCAGCGCATCGCCATGCAGGAAGTTGATCTCAAGCTGCGCCGTACCCGATTCATGGATCAGCGTGTCGAGCGGCAGGCCGGCCGCCGCCGCATAGTCATAGACGCGCCGGATCACCGGCTCGAACTCCTCGAGCGCGGCCATGTCATAGGGA
>NZ_RZOM01001181.1:0-1780 GCF_003999175.1 Mesorhizobium sp. M7A.F.Ca.ET.027.03.2.1
TGGCGATTGTCGGCGGCGGCCCCGCAGGACTTGCGGCAGGCATGTATCTGGCGAGATTCTTGCGTTCGGTGATCTTGGTCGACGCTGGCGACGCACGAGCCAAGCTCATTCCAAAATCGCATAACTGTCCTGGCTTCCCGGACGGCGTAGGCGCGCCAGAGTTGCTCGGCCGTCTCAAAGCCCAGGCACGGTGCAGGCGTTGTGGACGGTCGTGTAGCGGGCGCCGAGAAGCGCGACGGGACCTTTCTGCTGACGACCACCTTCGGGACCATCCGAGCACAGCGCATGGTTCTTGCAACCGGGATTGTGGACAAGGCCCCGGCAATAGAAGAGCTGGAGGAGGCGGTGGCGGCCGGCACCGTCCGACCGTGTCCGGTCTGCGACGCCTACGAGCCCGTGGGCAAGCGCATCGGCGTCGTAGGCCCAGTGCATCTGGCACTCAAGGAGGCCCTGTTCTTGAAGGAGTACAGGGGTCAGGTCACCTTGCTCGCCAGCTATCCGGAGGATATTTCCGAGGACGCTCGCGGCATGGCCTCGGCAGGCGTCATCGAATCTGGGACACCGTCGAGAATCTGGTCGCTCGGGCAACCGGGTTCGACGTTGTCATGGCCGACGGTGCGCCAATGCGGGACGTGGATGTGGTGTACCCCGCAATGGGCTCTGATGTGCGCTCTGAAACTTGCCGTCGCACTCGGTGCAGGGTGTGACGCGCAAGGATATGTTCTGGTCAGCCGACACCTCGAAACGTCCACTGCGGGCCTCTATGCCATTGGAGACGTGGCTGAGGGCCTCAATCAAATTGCCGTTGCGTTTGGTCATGCCGCCACCGCAGCAAGACCTATCGACAACGCACTTCAGTCTAGGCCGGGAAGCTGACCGGCCACCCTGCCATGGGGTAGCGTCTGACCTAACGAAGGCCGGCACGGTTGCGAATTTGGGGGTGGATCACGCCGTGCCGGCCAGTGCTGGACGCCCCAGCTCAGTTACGCTACCGGCACAATAGGAATCCAGCAATTAAACCTGATGGTCTAGGTAGCCCGTCGGCCATTCCGCGATAGCGCCTCCCCTACGATCCGTCGCTGTCAAAATGTGCACTGTTGAGCGAACACGTCGTCGCGACGGGGCGCCCACGATCTGCCCCGGTTCGCGATAAGCGGCGTCAAATTTCAAACTGATACGCTGCCGTAATGCGCGGTCCAACTACTTGCAAACGAACAGTCGAACTCCCTTGCCACAGGCCATCACCAAACCGACTGGCTGTCACGGATTGAGGTCAGAAAGCATGTCGTTTTCTACCCATCTTTCCAAAAGCTGAATGAGCTTCAGAGCCCGGTCGGTGCACGAATAAAAGGTTGTGTTCCTTTCGCGTCTCTTGGCAACCAAATCAAATTTCCGCAACATGACAAGATGCTGAGAGAGAGCGGGTTGGCTCAGTCCAACCCGAAATGCCAGATCGCGGACCCGTATCTCGCCTTTGGCCATTATGAACAGAGACAGAAGTCGCTTCTCGTTGCCCATGGCCGCGAGGAGCCCGGCCGCGGATGCGGCATAACTGGGCAACTTTTCCGATCTGTCTTCCTCAGCCAGCGCCACCACTGTTGATCTCCCACAGATCCTGCACGGGAGCATTGCGCAGCTTGGGCGCGCCGCGTAGCGTCCGGACGCGAGCGTTGATGTCCGGCTTCACCCATTCGACCTCAGGCGTGACCTGCGCCGTGGGAACGCCATTCGGTGGCCCGGCCTTGGCCTTCTGCTCGCGTGTCCAGAGCCAGTTCTTGAT
>NZ_RZOM01001182.1:0-1780 GCF_003999175.1 Mesorhizobium sp. M7A.F.Ca.ET.027.03.2.1
GACCAGCTGGCGTCCCTTGGCCGGCAAGCCAGCGCCGGCAAGCTGGGTTTCCTCGCCGCGCATGACGTCGGGCGCGTCAGTCAGTCGCTGGGCAAGGCCCGGAACGATGCGGATGTCGCGGCTCTGGCCGGGCACGCTGGCGGCACCCGCAAGGATGGCGCTAAGCGGCGCCGGCACGGTGACATAGGGTGCTTCCAGCCAGCCCTGGCGGGATCCGGCCATGCCGCAGATGATGACGGGCAGCGCCGCTGGTGCTCCCATCGCCGCCAGATGCCCTTCGAGGATGGTCGAAAAGCCCTTCTGCTGCGCCGTGATCAGGCCATCGTCGCCACGGCGTTCGGCAAGCACCTTGCCTTGCCCGTCTATCAGCCAGACCCGCATGCGGGTCGTGCCCCAGTCGACGGCGGCGACCGCCGGTGCGTTGCCGGCTGGGTTCACAGGAAACCTCCATCGACGACCAGCATCTGCGCTGTCAGCATGCGCGAGGCGTCCGAGGCCAGGAACAGCACGGTGCCAACGATGTCGTCGGGCTGCATCACCTGCTTGATGCATTGCTTGGCGACATGGGCGGCAAGCCCCTGTTCGGTCACCCAGAGCTCCCTCTGCCGCTCGGTGATCACCCAGCCAGGCGCAATGGCGTTGACGCGGATGCCGTCGACACCGAGCTTGCCGGCCAGCCCCTTGGTCAGGCCGAGGATACCGGCCTTGGCGGCCGTGTAGGACGGCATGTCGGGGTGGTTGATGAGATAGGATGTCGAGGTGAAGTTGATGATCGAGCCGCCGCCGGCCCGCTTCATGCCCGGCGCCACCGCTTGCGCGGTGAAGAAATGCGGCCGCAAATTGATCGCCTGATTGTTGTCCCAGAACCCGACCGTCACGTCCTCGACGGCGTGGCGTTCATCCCAGGCCGCATTGTTGACCAGCACGGTGACATCGCCATGCGCCTCGGCGGCCTTCGCGGCGGACGCCCGCAGGGCCTCGACGTCGCGCAAATCGGTCTTGAGATAGAGAGGCCGGCGGCCGAATTCTTTCTCAATGCGGTCGGCAAGAGCCGTGCTTGGGCCGTCGGCGATGTCGATAAAGGCGACATTGGCACCCTGGCGCACAAATCCCTCGGTCAGGGCAGCGCCAATTCCGGAGCCGCCGCCGGTGATCAGCACCGAGGCTCCTTCGAGGTCGGCAAAATGCGCCGATGGCATCATCGTTCTTGTCTCCCAGCGCATGACCCCGAAAATCGGATCGAATTTCGGAAAGGGATCATGCGCAAAATGTAAATTGCTACAGCGTCCTTTGCGCGTCCAAAAGGACGCGCGGCGCTGTAGCGTGATCGGCGCGCATCCTAGCCACGCAAGGCGCGCGGGCAAGGGCGAACCGCCGGATTTCTGGGCTTATGTCAGACAAAACGACAATGCGCCGCACCGGATGCGCACAGCGGCAGCACCAGGATTGCGGATCACGGGGATCGCCGGTCAGATCGCCTTGGCGCGCAGGGCGCCGCGGAAGGAATCGCGGAGATAGCCGAGCGTGGCGTCGGCATCGACCGGCTTGCCGAACAGATAGCCTTGCCCGCCGGCACAGCCGAACTGGACCAGGCGATCGGCCTGCGCTTCCTGCTCGATGCCTTCGGCGACGACGTCCATGCCGAGCCCCTCGCACATTGCGAGAATGGCGCGGATGATGTGTTCCGAGGGACGGTCGTCGAGAATGGAGGAGACGAAGGCGCGATCGATCTTGAGCTTGTCGAAATGGAATTCGCGCAGACGGCCGAGCGAGGACTGGC
>NZ_RZOM01001183.1:0-1778 GCF_003999175.1 Mesorhizobium sp. M7A.F.Ca.ET.027.03.2.1
GATGTCACCGCCATCGCGCGCGATGGCGGTGACATCGGCGGTGATGAAATCGACTTTCTTCTGCCGCAGCGCCTTGCGGAACAGCGTCAGCATCGCATGCGCGTCGAACCAGCCTTCGCCGGTGCGGCCATAGGCGCCGGCTGAAATGCCCTCGGTCGACAGCCACGGGAACCGGCGCGTAAGCTGGTCGGCATCCTCGAGCACGATGTCGGCGCCCTCAGCCATCTGCGCCTCGTGATTGCTCTTGAGGATCGGCAAGCCGTCCTCGCCGGCAAGGATGAGGTAGCCGCCTTCGCGAAAGCCGATATCGGCGTCGGCGCCGAACTCTTCCTTCAGCCGCCGGAACAGCTTTAGCGTGAACTGCGACAGGCGGATGTTTTCCGGGATCGAGAATTGCTGGCGGATCGAGGCCATGGACAGCGTCGTTGCCGCATGCGCGAATTGCGGATCACGCTCGACCAGCGCGATCGTGCCGGAAAACCCTTGCTCGCGCAGATAGTAGGCGACCGAGGAGCCGACGATGGCTCCGCCGATGATGACGATGTCGTAGCGCATGTTCTCTCCGATCCGGCCGATGGTGTCCTTCACGCCACCGGCAGAATGATCTCGAAGCGCGTGCCGCGTTCGCTGTCAACCAGCGCGATCATACCATCATGCGCTTTCAGGAGGGCCAGCACGATGCCAAGCCCCATGCCGGTGCCGCCCTGCTCGCGCCGCGTGGTGAAGAACGGCTCGAAAATGCGCGCCCGGTTGCTCGGCGAAATGCCGGCGCCATCGTCGCTGACCAGGAGGCTCGCCTTGCCGCCGGCGCTCTTAGCGGAGACAGAAACCGCCGTCGCGCCGTGCCTGGCCGAATTGTCGATGAGATTGGCCAGCACGATAGCCGCGTTCTCGGCCGATATGCGCAAGCCGATTTCGCTGCCGGCTCCGATGCTAACCGCCAGCCTGTTGTCGACGGGAAGCAGCGCCAGCGCCGCACCGATCGATGTGCTTTCGCCGCTCGGCGCCAGGTTTTCGGCACGCGCCAGGTCGAGCAGGCGGCGAACCAGCAGATTGAGCCGTCCCGCATCGGTGACGATATTGTCTGAAAAGCGCCGCCGCTCCGTATCGTCCATCGCGCCACCGGAATCGCGCAGCAGTTCGGCCGCGCCCTGGATCGCCGTCAACGGCGATTTGAGCTCATGCGACACATGGGTGGCGAACGTCTGGATGCTGTCGGAACGCGCCTGCAGTTTTTCGGCCATGTCGAGGAAGGCGGCGGAAAGCTCCGCCATCTCTCGCGTGCCGTGATGGTCGAGCGGCCTGATCGCCGCGCGGTCGCCGGCGGCGATGCGCTCGGTTCGGTCAATCAGCGCATAGATCGGCCGGCTGACGGTGCGCAGGAAAACCAGGCCGATGAGCAGCGTGCCGCCGAGAATGGCGATCGCCGCCAACGTCACCTTGCCGCGTTCGCCATAGAGATGTTTGATGATGTTGTTGGGCGTCCGCGACACATAGACGACGCCGGCGACCTTGCCGCCGACAGCGACCGGCAGGGCGACGAAGACACGCACCTTGGTGCCGCGGCTGACCGAATAGAGCGGTGGCGTCGGCTGGTCGGGAATGCGCAGCCTGAGCGCGCTGGCATAGCGGCCGGCAAGTGCTGTGCGCACCTCTTCGGCCGCACTGAGCGACTGGCCGACCTCGCCGCGCCCGGCAATGACGACGCCCCGGGGATCGAGCAGCCGGAAGCCGGCCAGCGTGGTTTTCTGCGTGGCGTCGAGAATACCGGACAGGCG
>NZ_RZOM01001184.1:0-1766 GCF_003999175.1 Mesorhizobium sp. M7A.F.Ca.ET.027.03.2.1
CAATTGCATCGCCATCTGCCACGGCGAAACCGTTGCGCATCGTCTGCCTGGATGACGGCTTGGCCGAGCCCTTGCTCATGCTCGGTGTCAGCCCGGTTGCCATCGCCGGTCGCGACATCTGGGAGACCTGGGTGGTCGAACCGCCGCTGCCGCCTGAGATCGCCGATGTCGGAACGCTGCTCGAACCCAATCTCGAATTGCTGCAGCAACTCAGGCCCGACATCATCCTGTCCATGCCGTATCTCGACGGCATCAAGCCGCTGCTCGAACGCGTGGCGCCGGTGACGACGATCGGGCTCTATACCGAGGCCGGGCAGCCCTATCAGCGCGCGCTCGAGGCGACGCGCCAGCTTGCCAGGCTTGTCGGCAAGGAAAGCGAAGGCGAAGCGCTGATCGCGGCGACAGATGCGTATTTTTCGGAAGTCCGCCGGCAACTGGCGCCGCTTTCGGCGCGGCCGATCTATGTCGTCAGCTTCATGGACCCGCGCAATGTGCGCGTCTACGGCAAGAAGAGTCTGTTTCAGGAGGTGTTCGATCGCATCGGGCTCGCCAACGCCTGGACGGCCGAGACCAATTATTGGGGGTTTTCGACCGTTGGTATCGACGGGCTGGCGACATCCAGCGACGCTCGCCTCGCCTATCTTGAACCCTTGCCCGAGGGCGCGGGCGGCACGCTGACCGAAAGTCCGGTCTGGAACGCCATGCCTTTCGTGCGCAACCGCTCGATCATGCGTCTTCCCGCCGTCCATATGTTCGGCGCCCTTCCGTCCGCCACCCGTTTTGCTCGGGTCCTGGCGTCTGCGATAACCGGGGAGGCCGCCCGTGGCTGAGGATGCTGCGGCCATTGCCCAAGGGGGGAAGCATGCGTCGGCCGGCCGGGCCTCCGCGTGGAGCTTTTTCAGGAATCAGCCGGTAGGCGCGATCCTGCTTTGCGCGGTGCTGCTCGCGGCAGCGTCAGCGGCAACCGTCTCAAACCTCACCGTGCAGCTACCATCGGCGCTCTGGCTCCAATCGCTCGCCGCCCCCGACATCGCCGACATGCGGCAGGTGCTCGTCCACTATGCTTTCCTGCCTCGGCTTGCCGTCAGCCTTCTGTGCGGTGCGGCGCTCGGGCTTGCCGGAACCGTCCTGCAGCAGGTTCTGCGCAACCCGCTTGCCTCGCCCGAAACGGTCGGCGTCTCGGCCGGTGCCTATCTGGCGCTGGCGCTGACGACGCTTCTGTCACCGTCGCTGCTTGCCTTCGGGCGCGAATGGGTGGCGCTGGCTGGCGCATTCGTCGCCCTTGCCGCCGTTTTCGCTCTGTCCTGGCACAAGGGCCTGTCGCCGCTTTCGGTGGTGCTGGCGGGGCTTGTGGTCAGCCTTTATGCCGGCGCCATCGGTGCCGCTCTCATTGTGCTGCGGCATGAATGGCTGGCCAGCCTGTTCATCTGGGGCGCCGGTTCGCTCGGCCAGCAGGACTGGTCGACGACGCTGTGGCTGTTGCCGCGCATCGGCACTGCTGCGCTTGCGATCTTCTTCATGGTGCGGCCACTGACCTTGCTTGGCCTCGACGATGAAGGCGCGCGCAGTCTTGGCGTGCCGCTCGGCGCCTATCGCTTCGCCGGACTGGCGGCCGCCGTCGCGCTGATCGCGTTTGTCGTTGCCGCTGTCGGCGTCATCGGTTTCGTCGGCCTGGCCGCGGCGACGCTCGCGCGCATCGGCGGTGCCCGGCGGCTGGGCCAGCAACTGGTGATGGCGCCGCTGATCGGCGGGGCGCTGTTGTGGGC
>NZ_RZOM01001185.1:0-1766 GCF_003999175.1 Mesorhizobium sp. M7A.F.Ca.ET.027.03.2.1
GCTATATCCTGGCCATCTGCACCAACAAATACGAAGCCAACTCGCTGGCGCTGATCGAGGCGCTCGGCCTGACCAGACATTTCGCGGCCATCGCCGGCCAGGACACGTTCGCCTTCCGCAAGCCCGACCCGCGCCATCTGATCGAGACCATCAAGCTGGCCGGCGGCGACCCGCACCGCGCGCTGATGGTCGGCGATTCGCAAACCGATATCGATACGGCGAAAGCCGCCGGCATCCCGGTGGTGGCGGTCGATTTCGGCTACACCGACCGCCATGTCCGCGAATTCGAACCCTCGGCTGTCATTTCGCATTTCGATGCGCTGACGCTCGATCTTGCGCAAAGGCTGATCGCCGCTGCTGGAAACTGACCGGAAGGCGGCCGGCGTCGGTCCGAGACAGGGCGCAAAGCACAGCAAAACCGATCCCTGTCAGAACGCCGGACACCGCCTTGACTTACCGCACCCGCCTACCTTATATCGCGGCTCGCTTGGCCTTCGGGCAACGAGCGGGCGATTAGCTCAGCGGGAGAGCACACCCTTCACACGGGTGGGGTCGCAGGTTCAATCCCTGCATCGCCCACCAAATCCTTACGGAAGTCGGCGATGTCTGGAGATGCACCAGCCGCGATCAGCGCTTCATCGAGTGCAGGATGGCTTGCATGTGCTCTTCCAGGTCGAGTTCACCCCGAGCCTCGGCGGTCAACAGGTAATCGGCCTTGGCCTGGCGGTCGCCTCGGCTGATCGCCGGATAAGAGCAGATGGCCAGCAAGGCTTCCTGTTCGATCCGGTCTGCCCTCTTGCGTTCGTGGCTGCTGCTGCCCACTCGATGAACAGCCCTGTGAAGCCCGACATAGCTGGCTTCATGGGCTCCGATCAGCGCCCGCAATTCGGGTGAGGCCCCTTCCGCTTCGGCAAATTTCGGTTCAATGACCGAGGCCACGGCGGTGAACGCAAGAAGTGTACGGCGTGTGATTTCGGGCATGCCTCATATCCCTGCTGTTTGGCGAGTGCAGACACACTTTAGCACCGGCGAAGCGGTTCGCAGAGATGCTCGGGGACGCGACCACACTGTCTGCTGACAAAACGGATTCGCTTCCGAGCCCGCCCTCCCAGCGGCAAGTGTGGCCTTAAGTCGCAACGATTGGCTTGCGAAAGCAGGCTTTCGGGGCTTCATTGACACCGCGACCAACACCATATGGTGACCCACAGCCCTCCAAAACGAGAGAAGCTCGCTTTGACGCGGTCGCATTGCGGCCGTCAGCCGGCAATGGCTATGAACCAGGAACCTGAAAAACCATGCCTGAAAATGTCAGACCAATTTCGAAAGACGTCCCCCTCATTCAGCTAGGCGTCTATCAGTGCCGCTTCCCGGTAAGCGAAGACCGGTCGGTACCCGGCGGTTATCGTTTCTGTGCCGGGCCAACTTCGGCGGATCGCGTCTATTGCGATCACCACCACAGCATCGTGACCGCCGTCGACCCTCGTCGAGCCCGTTCAGGTCTCCACCCCGCTCAACGACGCGCTGCGTAAGTCAAGCGGGCGGCGGCCCCTCATTCGGGCAGCTGCAAATCGGCAGACCAAATCGTCATCTGTTCCAGCTGCGGAACAAACCGGCGCGCCAGCGAGTTTCTGTCCGACGAAACTTGAGGGAAAGCCATGTCCAGATTTCTGCTGGCGACAAGCGTCGCCGTTCTTCTCGCCGGCGCGCCGGCCCTCGCCGCGGACGACAAGCCGCTGCCGCCGCCCAATGCCAAGAAGCTGTCGGAG
>NZ_RZOM01001186.1:0-1759 GCF_003999175.1 Mesorhizobium sp. M7A.F.Ca.ET.027.03.2.1
AAGTATCGGCGGATATCTTTAGCAGCCGTTTACCGGAGCGCGATAGGTCATTGTGTATGCAATACCGTCGGATGACGTAAGGAACCGCCGTGCCGCACAGAGCAGCAGCCCTAGCCGGTCGTTCTACGCCCCGCCTGCATCGTTTCATGAGCGTGATGCTCGAACTGGCTCCGGGCGTTCTCGTGCCGCGTCAGGAAACAGAGTTGCTCGGACAGAGCGCGCTCGCGATTCTTCGCGATCGCGCGCCCGGCCCGATGGTGATCGACATGTGCTGCGGCTCCGGCAACCTTGCTCTGGCGATTGCGGCGGAAGTTCCGTCGGCCTGCGTCTGGGGGGTGGACGTGACTGACAGCACGGTCGCGCTCGCCCGTAGCAATGCCGAACGCTTGGCCCTTCAGGACCGGGTCACCATCCGGAAAGGGGATCTGTTCGGTGCGCTGGAGGGCGATGGGCTTATCGGCGCGGCGGACATGATTGTCTGCAATCCGCCCTATATCTCGACCGCGCGCCTCGAAGGCGAGAGCGCGCATCTGCTTGAGGGCGAGCCGCGCGAGGCCTTCGACGGGGGGCCTTACGGCATCTCGATCCACCAGCGGCTGATCCGGGACGCAATCGATTTCCTCAAGCCTGGTGGCTGGCTGCTGTTCGAGTTCGGGCAGGGGCAGGACCGCCAGGTGGCTGCCCTGATAGCCAGAGCCAAGGCCTATGAACCCGTGACATTCGCCAAGGACGAGGTCGGAATGCCGCGTGTCGCACTCCTCCGCAAGCTGGAGAACGGTGCGCCCGCGGTCTCATCCTCCGCAAATTTGGCATGAGCCAGATTCGTCCCCTGCAGGCTGCGGATATTCCGGCCGTCGTCGGGCTCTTTCAAAGAACCTTCCGGGACGGTGGAAAGCCGCCGCCTCCGGCGCTTGAGACTTATCTGCGCTGGCACTATCTTGAAGGCCCGGTCTGCGATCCGGAGATCGCGTCTCTCGTCCATATTGCGAGCGAAGGCGACATTTCAGGCTTTGTCGGCGTGAATGTACTGCCGATGAGGCATGGCCAGCGCAAGCTGCGCGCCGCCATCTGTGGTTCGCTCATGGTCGAAACGCGGGCGAACGACCCGATGGCCGGCGCAAGGCTGCTCAGGACATTCCTGGCCGGGCCGCAGGACATCTCCTTCAGCGAAACCGCAAATGCCCTCTCGACGCAAATGTGGACGAAACTGCGCGGGGTCGCCCTGCCGCAATACAGCCTGGACTGGATCCGGGTAATCCGGCCTTCGGCCTTCCTGCTCGATCTAGCCTCGCGGCGAGCCGGCGCCGTGCGCTTGCTTGACCCGCTCGCGCGCGGACTCGATCGCTATCTTCGCGGACGGATGCAGGAGAACGAGATGCGCTGGTCCGGGGTCCCGGAACTCTGGAATTGCAAGGGCGGCCTCAAGGTTGCCGAAATCGATCATGCCGGTTTTGCGGCTCTTTTGGACCCGTTGATGCGCCAGTTCCCGCTCCGACCCGACTGGAGCGCGGAGCAGCTTGCGCATATCCTCGCGGAGGCTTCCCAGAAGCCGGACTATGGCGAGGCTGTGTTCGCGTCCGTCTCCTCCCCCAGCGGGGCGCTGGTCGGCGCCTTCCTCTATCACACCCGCCCGGGCAGGATGGCGCGCGTGCTGCAGGTTCTGGCCCTGCCGGGGCAAGCTGGTTCCGTCATCGACTGCTTGATTGGCGATGCAGCGCGGCGCGGCGCCGCCGGCCTGCGCGGCCGGACGCAACCCGCC
>NZ_RZOM01001187.1:0-1759 GCF_003999175.1 Mesorhizobium sp. M7A.F.Ca.ET.027.03.2.1
GGCTTCGACGGACCGCTTGTCACCCACGGCCTGTCCGCCGACGAAGCCCCCGATGTCGCCGCCTTTCTGCGAAGGCTCCTCTGATGGGCGCCGCCCCGACGATCCTGCTTCGCGACGATGCAGCGCTTCGTGTCTTCGACACGGGGCAGGGCAGGCTTCCCGTCGTCTTCCAGCATGGCCTCGGCGGTGACGCAGTGCAGGTCGCGCAGAACTTTCCCGATGGTCCTTCATACCGTCGGCTGACCGTCGAATGCCGCGCGCAGGGCGGTTCCGGCGCCGGTAGCAAGCGCCCGTTTTCGATCGCGATGTTCGCCGATGATGTGCTGGCCGCCGCGGATGCGGCCGGCCTCGACCGTTTCATCGCCGGCGGCATCTCGATGGGTGCGGCCATTGCCTTGCAGCTTGCCGCCCGGCACCCGGACCGCGTCGCCGGTCTCGTGCTTGTGCGCCCTGCCTGGGCTTTCGAGGCGGCGCCGCAAAACATGCGCCCTTACGTGGAAGTGGCGGAGCTCATCCGCAGCCGTCCTTTATCGCAGGCGCGAGATATCTTCGCGGCGTCCGCGACGGCCGCCCGCTTTCACACCGAAGCGCCGGACAATCTTGCTTCCCTGCTCGGCTTCTTCGCGCGCGAAAACGCGCCCGTCTTCGCCGAGGTGATGCAGGCGATCGCAGAGGATGGACCTGGCGTGACGCGGGCAGCCGCCGCTGGCCTTGCGTTCCCTACGCCCGTCATCGGCAGCGGCATCGATCTCGTCCATCCGCTGGCCGCCGCCCGCAGCCTCGCCGACGCCATCCCCAATGCGACCTTTGCCGAGGTGGTGCCGAAGGCCACCGACAAGGAGTGCCATTTCGCCGAAATTCGCGCCGCCATTGCGGACTTTCTCGACATGAATTTCAACAACCAGGACCAGTCATGATCTCGAAACCTCTCTCAGGCCCGGCCGCCATCGCCGCATTGCCGCGCGACCGGATGATCGCCGAATTCTCGCTCTGGTCGGCCAATCTCGCCAATTTCGAAAACGACTTGAAGCGCATCGAGCCCTATGTCGATCTTCATCATATCGATGTGGCGGACGGTCATTTCGCACCGTCCTTCCTGTTCTTCCCCGATCTCGTCGCCCGCATTGCGGGGCTGACGGCGAAACCCGTCCATGTCCACCTGATGGTCGATGAAGCAATCGTCGAGGCGCAGACGCGCCAGTTCATCGAAGCCGGCGCCGACATGATCAGCGTCCATGCCGAGAATGGCGAAGCCGGATTGCGCGCCGTGCGGCTGGCGCGGGAGCTCGGCGCCGAGGCCGGCGTCGTACTCAGGCTGGAGACGCCTGTGGAAGCAGTGACGGCCTTCGTCCCGGAAGCCGCCTTCGTGACGCTTCTTGGAACCGCAATCGGCGTCAAGGGACAGAGCCTGTCGGACAAGGCCTGCGACAGGCTGGGCGCTGCCCGCGCCATCCTGAGAGAGGCCGGCCGCGAGGCGCAAGTGGTTCTGGCGGCCGATGGCGGCATCCGCCACGAGACCGTGCCGTTGCTGCGTGCCGCCGGGGCCGAAACCGTGGTTCTCGGTTCGCTCGCCTTCGGTGACAAGGACCTCGCCGGCCGCATCGGCTGGCTGCACGGCTTGAAGGTCGCGGCATGACATCAGAAGCCGCCCTTGCGATCGATCTTGGCGGGACGGAGCTTCGCGCCGCCCTGGTCGACCGCGACGGCAAGATCCTGGCATTCGCGGCGGTGCCGACGCAGGCGCAGGCCGGTCCCGATG
>NZ_RZOM01001188.1:0-1758 GCF_003999175.1 Mesorhizobium sp. M7A.F.Ca.ET.027.03.2.1
CTGCACGGGAAGCCGGCTTGCGCTTCCTGAAATTCTTCCCGGCCGAGCAGTCGGGCGGCATCGCTTCGCTGAAAGCCTTCGCCTCGCCGCTCGCCGATGTGAAATTCTGCCCCACCGGCGGCATCTCGGCCAAGAACGCGGCCGACTATCTCAGCCTGCCCAACGTGGTCTGCGTCGGCGGCTCCTGGGTGGCGCCCGATGACCTCGTCAAGGCCGGCAAGTGGGACGAGATCGAAGCCTTGGCGCGCGCGGCGAGCAAGCTTGCGAAATAAGGCTTCGGCCACGGCATGAAAAAACCCGGCCGACTCGCGTCGACCGGGTTTGCCAAATCGGCTCCGAAGCTGATCAGCTGCAGACCCGGACCTTTTCAACCACCCTGTGGTGATGCTTCCAGCTTGTGACCACCTTGGTCCGGCAGTGCTTCTTCATGTGCATATGGTCATGAGTTTTGACGACAATGGTCTCGGCCTGCGTAGGGGCGATAGCCGCCGAAGCGGTTGCCAATGCGATGACCGATGCCAATAGGATGTTCTTCATGGATCTCCCCGGGTTTGAACGAACCTGTATTAACCCGGGGAATAGGCGACCGTTCCGGCTTCACGAGAAGTTCAGCCGCGCGTGACCGTGCAGGCTGGCCCGGTTCGCTGAACAGCAAAAAGCCGCGCTGGTTGCCCGGCGCGGCTTTGTCGATTGATTTGCCGTCATTTGGTCTGGAAGCGGGCTACCGACATGAACTTGACGGCGTTGCCGGTGAAGCGGTTGGCATCGGCCACCTGGCTGCTCGGCTGGAAGCCGGCCGTGTAGACCTCGCTCGGCGGCGTGTGCACGATGCTGTAGGCGTAGCCCGGCGCCGTCGTCGCGCTTGAAACGGTGGCGACATGCTCGCCGCTGGTCAATGCCCAGCGGGCGGCCTGCGGTGCGGCTGCAACCACCATGGCCTTGGGGCCTGGCTTCAGGTCGCGGGCGGTGGCTCTCGATTCCTTGCGGGTCGTCTTGACGCCGGCGCCGATCGCGGCGGCCGGATCGGAACCGACTGGGCGGGCAACGACAGCATCGCGCGGCGATGCGGCGTTGGTGCCCAGATCGTTGAACGCCGACCGCGGCTCGGATCCGGACAGGGAAGCAAGCTGGTAATCGGCCGCACCGACCTGGGCATTGGCCTCGTCGAGCACGGCCTTGACCGCATCCGGCCTAGCCATCTCGGGCCGCGCCGTCGGCAGCACCGAGAACGCATCGGTCGCCGTCTTGCTTTGATCAGCCGTCTCGGCCAGCGCCATCAGCACATCCTTGCTGGGCGGCGCAGCCAGAGCGGCCGGCAGCGAATTGTCGGGACGCCATGTCGGCAACGGTATGTTGTTGACCGCGACCTGGGCCGGATTAGCCGAAGCCGTTGCATCGGCCACGCCGAAAGGAACGCTCGACGGCGCATGCGCGGTCGCCACGGCCTGCTCGGTGGTGGCTGTCGCCTCCGCCATCGCAAAAGGAACATTCTCAGGCTGCTGAGCGCCGACATCGGCTTTTGGCCGCGGTGCGAAATCCGGCAGCGGAACGCTTCGGGCCGGCAATGCCGCGATGATCGTCTCCGGCGTGTCCTCTTCCGGCTCCGGAGCCTGCTGCTCGCCCACCTGCGGAATCTCGGCGCGCCGCGCATTCTCCGGCGCTACGATAGCAATGCCCGGGAGGTTGCTGGTCTTGGCTGCCGCTGCCGGCTTCAGGTTTCTCGCTTTGGGCGGAGGGGCGGCCGAAGCGGTCTGGACA
>NZ_RZOM01001189.1:0-1752 GCF_003999175.1 Mesorhizobium sp. M7A.F.Ca.ET.027.03.2.1
CGCTGCCTTTGCCCCCGGGTGCTCCCGGCGACCCATTCAGCGCCGCGGCGATCATGTCCAGCGCCCCCGCCGAGGGCGGCACGGCGACGCTGTCCGGCGCGCCCAACTACCTACTGACCTTCGCGTCCTCGCCGGTGTTTTCAGGCACCGTCATCGTAACGTACACACTGACCGGCCCCGGCGGCGTTTCCGATCCGGCCACGGTGACCATCACCGTCACCACGCGGCCGGACCCCTCCGACGATCCGGAGGTCGCCGGGCTGCTCAATGCCCAGGCGCAAGCGGTGCAGCAATTCGCCGCCGGGCAGACAGACAATATCAACCATCGCATGGGCGCTTTGCGAAGCGAGGCGTGCCGCAAGGCCTTTGCGAATGGGCTCGAACTGTCTGGCCAAGGCGCCGATGGCAATGCCGCCAGCGTCGACTTTCCAGACGGATCCGATTGTGGGGGCGACGCGGCAAAGCTGGGCTTCGGCTTGTGGGCCGGCGGTCACATCGATCTCGGCCATAGTTTGCCTGACAATAGCGCGGAGCGGGACTCCGTTTCGATCAACATGACCACCGGCATCGACTACCGTTTCAACGACCGTTTCGTCGCCGGTCTGGCCGTCGGCTACTCCAGCGACGACAGCGACATTGGCGGCAATGGCACCGAGAGTTCCGGCGAGGCCTACAGCGCGACGCTCTATGCAAGCTATCGCCCGGCCGAAAACCTGTTTCTCGATGCCCTGGCCGGCTACGGTTCGTTCAGCTTCGATTCGAAGCGCTTCGTGACAAGTGTTGGCGGCTTTGCCGACGGTCAGCGTGACGGCGACCAGATTTTCGGCTCGCTGACTGCCGGTTTCGATCATAGCGTCGGCGGGCTGCGACTCACTCCGTTCGCCAGGTTGACGGCATCCTCTTCGAGCCTCGACGCGTTTACCGAAACCGGAGCAGGCATCTATTCGCTGAGCTTCGGCAAGCAGAGTGTCGACAGCCTCGGCGGCACGCTTGGCCTTGCCGGCGGCTATGACATGCCGGTGGCCCTCGGCGTCTTCACACCACGCTTCCGGTTTGAATACACTCACGAATTCTCCGGCTCGAGCGGCGTCGATATCCGCTACGCGGATAGTCCGGATGGCCTTGTCTATGGCTTCCAGACGCAGCCTTTGGCGAGTGACCAGGTGATGATCGGCCTGGGCGCCGATCTGCTGCTGCACCAAGGGTTATCCATCGGGCTCGATTATCGCGGCACAATCGGCTTTCAAGACAGCTACAGCCATGCCTTTGGCCTGAGGGTCGGCGGCGGGTTCTGACCATTGCGGCAACGGCTGCTCATCCGTCCCGTGGACGGATGAGCAGCCCCATCGCTAACAGTTCAGTCGCCTTGGGCGCTACGTCCTCAGAACGCCACCGGCCTGCTTACCGACATTCTCGACGATACGCTTGGCCAGTGCCTCGAAATCCTCGTCGGTCAGTGTCTTTTCAACCGGCTGGATCGACACTTCGATGGCGATCGATTTCTTGCCCTCGCCCAGCGAAGCGCCTTCGAAGATGTCGAAGACCGAGACGGCGGTGATGAGCTTCTTGTCGGCGGCGAGCGCCGCGCGCACCAGCGTGCCGGCCTCGACCGTTTTGTCGACGACGAAAGCAAAGTCGCGCTTGACCGCCTGGAAGGGGGACAGTTCCAGTTTCGGCTTGGTTTTCGTCGGCTTGGCCTTCGGTTCGGGCACGGCATCGACGAAGACTTCGAAGCCGCACAGTGGCCCGGAA
>NZ_RZOM01000118.1:0-9146 GCF_003999175.1 Mesorhizobium sp. M7A.F.Ca.ET.027.03.2.1
CCGGTGCGCCTGTCAAGGCATACAAGATCTGGGCCTACGTTATTTCAGGAGTTTTTGCCTCGATCGGCGGTATTTTGCTCGCTGCCCGGCTTGGACGCGGCGACATCGCCTCGGGTAATAATCTGCTGCTCGATGCGGTCGCCGCGGCACTGATCGGCTACGCGGTGCTAGGTGCCGCCAAGCCGAACGCCTTCGGCACTGCCATCGGTGCGCTGTTCGTCGGCATCTTGCTGCAAGGTCTGACGATGATGAACGCGCCTTACTATACGCAGGATTTCGTCAAGGGCGTGGTTCTGGTCGTCGCCCTTGTCTTCACCTTTGCGCTTTCGGGCAGGGGCAGGAGGTAGCTTTCGACCGGAACAGGATTTGGGTTCAACAAGAGTGGAGGAAAACAAAGTGAGCATTACAAGAAGACTTCTGGGGAAGGTGGCGCTCGGATTGGCCGGCGCAACCATGCTGATGCAGGTCCCGGCTTTTGCCGCGGACAAGCCGGCGCCTTTCGACAAGCCTGGCGTGAAGATCGCGCTGGTGCGCTATCTCTCGACCGGTGACTTCTTCCAGGCCTATCTCTCGGGCGTCGAGGCGCAGTCGAAGGCGCTCGGCATCGACCTGCGTGTCCTCGACAGCCGCCAGGATGCCGCCCTTCAGTCCGACATGGTCGATCAGGCCATCGCGCTTGGCGTGCAGGGCATCATCATCCAGCACGGCCTGACGGAATCGATGAAGGACGCCGCACAGCGTGCGGTCGACGCCGGCATCAAGGTGGTGGCCTTCGACGTCAATGTCGAGAATCCCAAGATCCCGCAGATCGAACAGTCCGACCGCGACCTGGCGCGCCTCGCGCTCGAGCAGGCTGTCAAGGACAATGGCGAAAGCTGGAATGCCGGCTATGTCTATGTCGCCGGCATCGCGCCGCTCGACCGCCGCAACGAGACCTGGGTCGACGTCAAGAAGAAGTATGCCGGCATCAAGGAAGTCGCGATGTTCGGCACGCTCGACAATCCGATCGCCAACTCCGTCGCCAACCAGGCGCGTTCGGTGCTGACGGCGCATCCCGACATCAAGGTGATGTTCGCTCCCTATGACGAATTCGCCAAGGGCGTGAAGATCGCCGTCGACGAAGCGGGCTTGAACAAGGGCATCAAGATCTATTCGGCCGATATCTCGACGTCCGATATCGCTGCGATGCGTGAGCCCGACAGCGCCTGGGCCGCGACCGCCGCGACCAACCCGGCCGTCGTCGGCCAGGTCTCGGTGCGTGCGCTGGCGCAGCTGCTGGCCGGTGAAGATCCGGGCCACAACGTCGTCGTGCCGCCGACACTGATCACCCAGAAGGACCTCATCGACAAGGACATCAAGAACATGGAAGACCTGTCGGCCAAGCTGCCGCAGTTCGCCCATGCCGATGTCGCGATGCCGGCCTGGATGCCGAACCCGAACGCCAAGTAGGTTTCGCTATCGAAGGCCGCCTGCAGCCGCTTGCTGCAGGCGGCCTTTTTGCTGAATATCTGCAGCCGGCGCCAGGCTCCGGCCCAAGGTACGGTGCTTATATGGAAGTCCAGGCGGCAATCGAGGAAGACCTGTCCGGCGCCGTCGCCGGAACCTTGTTTCGATGCCCGCAGGCCACCACCGGTGTCGTGGTGTTGGGTGGGTCGAGTGGCCGCATCGATGTCGGGCGCGCACGGCTCTTTGCAAACCAGGGTTCGTCGGCCCTTGCCCTGCGATGGTTTGGCGGTGAGGGACAGCCTCCTGGAATATGCGAAATTCCCCTCGAAACCTTCTTTGCGGCGACCGACTATCTCATTGGAACGGGATGCCACCGCATCGTCTATGTCGGCACATCCAAGGGTGCCGAGGCCGCATTGTGCGCAGCGGTCCATGATCAGCGTGTCAACGCTGTGGTCGCGATCAGCCCGTCATCGGTGGTTTGGGGAAATATCGGCGCGGGCCGGGATGGCTTCAGCTGGCCTGAACGATCCTCATGGTCGCTCGACGATATTCCCCTGCCATTCGTGCCGACAGATCCGGATTGGGCACCCAAGCAGGTGGATGGTCTGGTGTCTTACAGCGGGTTATTCGAACGCAGCATGAAAACCTTCAAGCGGGAGGCGAATGCCGCGACCATTCCCGTGGAAAAGATATCGGCCGAGATTGTGCTTGTCGCGGGTGGCGACGATGCGCTGTGGCCCTCCCTATGGTTCGCGGAAGAGATTGTCCGGCGGCGCGGCAAAGCCGGCAAGGTCACCCACCTCGTTTCATCGCCGGATGCGGGGCACCGTATTCTCTTGCCGGGGGAAACCACGCCGCGCTCGGTGTCGCATGAGCATGGCGGCAGTGACGAGGCTGATTCGAGGCTGGGAACCAGGGCCTGGAAACACATTCTAGAGTTGCTGTAGCAGGGGTTTCGCGGCGGCCGAAGGATGCTGGTCGTTCCAGAAGTCGAGCACAGTCGAGATTATTGCCTCCGGCGCGTCTTCCTGAACGAGATGTTTGGCATTTGGAACTGTGATGAACGGCGCACCGGGGATGCGGCGCGCCAGTTCTCGCCCGTCGTCGAGCGGAATCCACTCGTCGTCTTCACCCCACAGGATCGTCACAGGGCAACGTATCTCGTCGTACCGCCACTCGACCTCTCGACTGTACTTGTCGTCCATCTGTGCGATCTGACGCCAAAAAGCCTTCTGTCCCTCGTCTCCAAGCCATGGCTGCAGATAGAGCTGCATTTCGTCCGCGCGCAACGCGTTCGCGACAGAGCCGCCGATATAGGCGCGAAGCATGGCTTCATGGATATAGGCCGGCAGACCGGCAAACGCTTTCTCGTGTTCTTTTGCCGCTTGAACCAAGGGCGATCCCTGAGGGCTGATCGCGACCGGATCAATCAGCACCAGAGAGCGATAATCGAGCCCGTTGAGCAGGTGGCCGCGCAACGCGACGGAGCCGCCGAAGTCATGCGCCACGATGTCGGGCCACTCCAGCTCCCAGTGAGCGTAGAGCGCCGCGAACAACTCGTTTTGAAAGCCGCGCGACACGTCCGCGTCGGGCTTGGCGGATTGCCCGTAGCCGAGCATGTCGAAATAGTAGATCCGGCGCCGTTGCCCGAGCCAAGCTGCAATCCGCCGCCATTCCACCGACGAGAACGGGGTACCATGAAGCAAGACCGCCTGCGGCCCGTCGCCGATCGTTCCCCATGCGATCGGGTGACCCGAAAAAATAAAGCGTTCGGGCAGGGACCAGTCATCGGTTGGCATGAGGGAACTCCCGGCAACAATTTAGCTGCTTGACCTTGCTCGATCTCAATGGCCGGTCGGGTCGAAAGTTCCCAACCGCCCCTTCTCGAGCAAGCTTCGGAGTTGCACCGCACCTTTCGTCTGGACGGATCTCTACGTCAGCGCAACGCTGCCGCGATATTACCGCCGTCGACGGTCGTCACATCGGCGGTGGTGCGGTCGGCCAGCGCGTGATGCAGGAAGGCCTGCGCCACGTCCTGCGCCGTCACTTCCTGGCCGAGCAGATTGCCGGACATGTAGTCCTTCTCCGACACGCCGCGCGCGCCTGAGCGGCTGGCGATCATGGCGTCGGTCAGAAGCCCCGAGCGGATGCGGTCGGCGTTGACGGCGTTGGAGCGGATGCCATGCGCGCCATAGTCAAGCGCGTATTGCCTGGACAGGAACAGTGTCGCCGCCTTCGGCACGCCATAGGCGCCGAACTTCGGGCCGGGGTTCACCGCCTGTTTGGAGGTGTTGAACAAAAGCACGCCGCCTGTGCCCTGCTCGAGCATGATGCGCACGGCATTCTGCGCCACCGATTGGTGGGCGAAGAAATTGAGCTCGAAACTCTTGCGCAGGAGTGCGTCGTCGAGCTCGCCGATGCGGGCTTCCCAGGCGGCGCCGGCATTGGAAACCAGGATGTCGACACCGCCGAACACGGCGACTGCCCTGTCGAAGGCGGCACGCACCTGCGCCGGGTCGGTGATGTCGGCGGCGACGCCGATCGAATTGTTGCCGGCTTTCTTCGCCGCATCGGCAGCCTTTTCGGCGTCGAGATCGACGACGACGGCATGGGCGCCATTGTCGGCGAACAATTTGGCTGTCGCTGCACCGATCGCGCCGGCGCCGCCGGTGATCAGCACCACCTGGCCAGTCAGTGGCTTCGGCTTGTTGGAAGCGAGCTTGGCCTGTTCCAGCGACCAGTATTCCAGCGGGAACAGATCGGCCTTGGAGAGCGGGTGGAAACGGCCGACCGCCTCGGCGCCGCGCACCGCCTCGATCCACATCTCGCCGACGTCCGAGGCGATCTTCGCGTCCTTCAGCGTGCGGCCATGGCCGAACATGCCGAGGCCCGGCACCAGCGTCAGCCGCGGCATCTGGTCGAGCATGATGCGCTTGACGTCGTCGAGCGCATCATTGGTTTCGAAATAGGCGCGATAATCCTTGGCGAACGCGTCGACATGGCTCTTGATCACCGCCTTGTAGTCGCCGGCCTTGTCAGCATCGGGCGCCGGCAGCGCCATTGGGCCGGTCTTGATGCGGATCGACAGATCCGGTGTCGACACGCCGCGTCCGGCATAGTCGGCGATCTCGGCCGAATTGATGAAATCGACAATTGCCGGCGAAGTGCGGAAATCGCTGACCATGCGGTCGAAGCGGCCTTCGCCGCGCGCCACCGCCACCGCACCACGCAGCATCGGCGCGATGGACGCCGGTGTCGCGAGGCTTGCCGGCAAGGCCGCCTTTGCCGCCTTCGGCTTGCCGCTTGCGGCAATGAAGTCCTCGGCGACATTCACATAGTGGATCATCCGGTCGTAGGCCTGTTTGGCGTCGTCGCCGAAGGTGAAAATGCCGTGCTTGTCCAGGATTAGGCCTTCGACATCAGGGTCGGCGTCGAAGATGTCGGCCGCCGCCTTGGCGAGGTCGAAGCCGGGCATGATGTAAGGCACATAGCCCATCTTGGCGCCGAAAACCGTCTTCACCAGAGGTTTGGAGTCCTCCTGGTCGACGATGGCGAGGATGGCGGTCGAGTGCGTGTGGTCGACGAATTTGTGCGGCAGGAAGGCATGCAGCAGCGTCTCGACCGACGGGTTGGGCGAGGACGGATCGATGAGGTTGACGCGTTGCAGGGCAACCATGTCCTCGTCGGCCAGCCTGTTCAGCGCGCGCGCCTTGAGCAACGGCTTGAGCTTGACCGCCGGCAGGCCCTGCGGCTCGATGACGCCCATATCCCAGCCGCTGCCCTTGACGCACAGCACGTCCCACTGGTCGCCGACGAGGTCGGTTGCCGTCGTCTTGCAAGAGGTGTTGCCGCCGCCATGCAGGACCAGCCGTGGTTCGCCGCCGAGCAGCCGGGTCGTGTAGACGCGCAGCGCCAGGTCGCGGCCGACACCCTTTTTCGCGTAGTCTGCGACGAGATTTTCGGCTGCTTCGTCATTCCACAAATTCTTCATGTTCGCTTCGTCCGGTTGCTGTCTTTGTTGGTGAAACAGGATTGCCGCGACGCTTTGATGACAATGCGCCGGCAGCGGAGAGGAGGATTTCTAGGAGGCCTTTTCTATGGTGGCAGCCGCATGGTCCAGGAGCCGCTGCGCCATGTGCGCGCCGACCACCAGATGCGTGCAAAGGCCGCCGGCGATCGCCGCGAGCAGCGGTTCGAACTTGCTGTCCTCCTGCACCACCACCAACCGCCTGGTGATGGCGCGCAGCGAGGCAAGTTCGGCGGAGATCACCCGGCGGTTATAACCGCAGCCGAGCACCTTGCCTTCGGCGTCTATGATCTGCCCGGCAATCACGCCGGCAGCGCCTTGGCTACGCAAATCCGCCATTTCGTTTGGCGTCAGCGCGCCGCATTTGACCAGATGGCTGTCGGCGTCGACCGCGCCGACCGAGTATAACGCCAGGTCGCATTCGCTGACACCCGACAATTGTTCCCGGATCACCGGCTCGGCACGCAGCGCCCGCGCGAGTTCTTCCGTCGACAGCACCAGCGGCGCGTAGAAATTGAGCCCCTTGGCGTTGAGCCGCCGCGCGATTTCCATGGTGCATTGGTCGGGGCGATAGGAATAGGGCGCGCCGAGATTGCCGCAGAGCTGCACCACCGTGACATCCTGTAGATCGGCATAGGACATCACGTCGGCGATCATATAGACGGTGCGGCCCCAGGCGACGCCGATGCGGTCGCCCTTCTTGACCAGTTCGAGAAAGACGCTCGCCGCCAGCACGGCGATTTCCGTCGATGGGTCGGCAATATGATCATTCTCCGGCGCGATCCAGACGGCGTCGAGGCTCAACGCATCCTCGAGCTTGCGCGCCAGCACGTCGTCGGTGAAAAGCTGGGTCGAGGTCGAGATGTTGACGATGCCGGTCTCGCGCGCCTTGCGCAGATACATGGCGACCGAGGCACGGGAAATGTTAAGCTGGCTCGCCACCTGGTCCTGCCGCAGGCCATGGGCATAGTAGAGCCAGGCGGCCTTGTGGATGAGTTGTTCTGCCGGTCGGATCGCCATGCCGTCTCCTCGGCTGACATTATTCACGGCTCTCGACAAAAGTCAAACTGGGCAGAGGTATGCGATACTCCCGCTTACGCCGAATCTGGTTCATCATTGTGCCAAATGCGCTCTCTCGTGGCATCGTGTGTGGTGACGCGGCCCGAGCCTGTGATTAGAACGTCTGAAAGAAACCGCGGGGGGAGCATGGGATGGGCAGTCCTTACGAACAGGATCTCGACAAGAACGCGGCCAACCATCAACCGCTGACACCGCTCACCTATCTTGAGCGCGCGGCCAAGACCTATCCCGACCATGTCGCCATCATTCACGGCCGCCAGCGCATCGACTATCGCACTTTCTGGCATCGGTCGCTGAAGCTTGCCTCCGCGCTCGACAGGCGCGGCATCGGCAAGGGCGACACCGTCACCGTCATGCTGTCCAACACGCCGCCGATGCTGGAGGCGCATTTCGGCGTGCCGATGACCAAGGCGGTGCTGCATTCGCTCAACACCCGCCTCGATGCCGCGGTCATCGCCTTCCAACTCGATCATGCCGAGACCAAGGTGCTGATCGTGGACCGCGAATTCTCCGGCGTTGTCAGGCAGGCCCTGGAACTGACCGAGGTCAAGCCGCTGGTCATCGACTATGACGATCCCGAATACGCCGACGACGCGCCGTATCCGAAGGGCGAGCGGGTTGGCACGCTGGACTATGAGGCGTTTGTCGCAGGCGGCGCCGAGGATTTCGCCTGGTCGATGCCCGACGACGAGTGGGACGCCATCTCGCTCAACTACACTTCCGGAACGACAGGCAATCCGAAGGGCGTCGTCTACCACCATCGCGGTGCCGCGCTGATGGCCTACACCAACACCATTCATGCGGGCATGGCCAAGCACGCGGTCTATCTCTGGACGCTGCCGATGTTCCACTGCAATGGCTGGTGCTTTCCCTGGACGCTCGCTGTCCAGGCCGGCACCCATGTCTGCCTGCGCTGGGTGCGGCCGAAGCCGATCTACGATGCGATTGCCGATCACGGCGTCACCCATCTGTGCGGCGCCCCGGTCGTCATGTCGGTGCTGATCAATGCCAGGGAGGAGGACAAGCGCGAATTCCCGCAGACTGTCACCTTCAACACCGCGGCAGCTCCGCCACCGGAAGCGGTGCTGTCGGGGATGGCCGATGCCGGCTTTGCCGTCACCCACCTCTACGGCCTGACCGAGACCTATGGTCCGGCGGTCGTCAACGAATGGCATGGCGCCTGGGATGATCTCGAAAAGGGCGAGCGCAGTGCCAGGAAGGCGCGGCAGGGCGTGCGCTATGCGGCGCTCGAAGGCCTGACCGTCATGGACCCCGAGACGATGCGGACCACACCGGCCGATGGTGAGACCATCGGCGAGGTCATGTTCCGCGGCAACATCGTCATGAAAGGCTATTTGAAGAACCGCAAGGCGAGCGACGAGGCCTTCGCCGGCGGCTGGTTCCACTCCGGCGATCTCGGCGTCATGCACCCCGATGGCTACATCCAGTTGAAGGACCGCTCCAAGGACATCATCATCTCCGGTGGCGAGAACATTTCCTCTATCGAGATCGAGGACGCGCTCTACAAGCACCCGTCGGTTGCCTCTTGCGGCGTCGTCGCCAGGCCCGACGACAAATGGGGCGAGGTGCCTGTTGCCTATGTCGAGTTGAAGCCCGGCAAGGCCGCGACCGAAGCCGAGATCATCGATCACTGCCGCGCGCTGCTTGCCCGGTTCAAGGTGCCGAAGGCGGTCATCTTCGCCGAAATCCCGAAGACCTCGACCGGCAAGATCCAGAAATTCCGGCTGCGCGAGATGGCGAGGGGGACTTAAGCCTCGTCGCTGCTCTCCTCCAGTTACGACCTTTGCGATTAGGCAAATCCTCCGCGACTTTCGTCGGTTCCCTGTCACCATCTGTCACCATTCGTACGTGTACACCGAATCCGCATTGACAGGTCGCTCTTTTCAATTTACGAGTGACGAAAATCGAAATTCATCACTCGTAAATCGATAGAGGATCATGTCCGAAGCCGCCACCATAGTCGCCGAAGCCGCCCGACAGGAAAATGTAACGCGCATTCTCGATTGCGCCGAGCGCCTGTTCCGGCACTATGGCTACGGCAAGACCAATGTCGCCGACATCGCGCGTGAGCTCGGCATGTCGCCCGCCAACATCTACCGTTTCTTCGCCTCCAAGGTCGAAATCCACCAGGCCGTCTGCGGCCGTATGCTCGGCGCCAGCTACAAGATGGCCTACGAGATTTCGCGCCTGCCGATCAGCGCCGAGGAGCGGCTTCGGCGTTACGTGCATGCGCAATACAAGATGACGATGGAGGTCATGCTCGACGACCAGAAGGTCCACGAGATGGTCATCGTCGCCCTCGAACGGGACTGGGGTGTGATCGACAAGCATGTCGACAGCATCCACGACCTGTTTGCGGAGGTGATCCGCGACGGCATCGAGGCCGGTGAGTTCAGACAACAGGACCCGGTGACCGCGTCGCGCTGCTTCGGTGCCGCAACCGTCATCCTGTGCCATCCGCAAATGGTGGCGCAGTGCCTTGCCAAGACCAACCGGGCGATGCCCGACGATCTGATCGACTATGCGATCAGAGCTCTGAAGTAATAGCCCCCGCCAGCCGGTAGTCGAC
>NZ_RZOM01001190.1:0-1747 GCF_003999175.1 Mesorhizobium sp. M7A.F.Ca.ET.027.03.2.1
ATCCGGCATCGCGCTACGCCATCGTCGGCGTGTTCGTGGCCAAGGGCAAGGATGGCGTCAGCGTCGCAGTCACCGGTGCCGGCGATGACGGCGTCTTCCGCTCGAAGGAGATTGAGGGAGCATTAGCCGGGAACTTCGCGGCCTCGGCATTGGAAGGGGTGAAAGTGCCGGCGAAGAATTTGATGACCGACATTCATGCCTCGGCCGATTATCGCGCCAATCTGATCGCGGTGATGGCCAAGCGCGCGGTGGCTGCCGCCAACGCCTGATACGATCAGTTGCGGACAGGGAGAAGGGGTCATGCGCCCCTTTTCCGTTTGTGGCGACCTGTAGTTGTCCAAACTTTGATGGAATCGCCCCCGCACCAATCGTTTGCCTGAGCAATTTTGTCTCGCCGAGACTTCACCTGGAACTGCACCGGCGGCAATCTCGCACTTGCACAAATCCATATTGCACTGCAATATGGTTTTGGGCGGGAATGCGAGCCGGGTTCGAAATATCGTGCCCTTTCGCATGCCTATTTGCGAGAGGATCGGCATGACCGACATTTCCGCGACGCATGTCGTTCCGTCCCGATCCGCCGCCGACAAATCAACCAGAACAAGACTGGCCTATCTCGACGGCTGGCGCGGGCTTTCGATCGCACTGGTGCTGATCGGCCATTTCTTTCCGGTTCCGGGAATCAATCTGGGTGTGCTGGGCGTCGAATTCTTCTTCGTGCTCAGCGGCCGGCTGATGGGCGAGATCCTGTTCATCGAACGCTACCCGCTGAAAAAATTCTTCAAACGCCGCTTCTCCCGCATCTATCCGGCTCTTTTGGTCTTCGTAGTCGTCGCGATGATTGCGCTGTCCGGCACATTCATCGCCTTCAAATGGAAGGCGGCGCTGACGGCGCTGACATTCACCTACAACTATGCCGGCATTCTCGTGACGCGGGCAGGGGCGCTCGACCATATCTGGTCGCTCTGCATCGAGGAGCACGCCTACATCATCCTGGCGCTGATCAGCGTCATCGTCTCAAGTCGCTCTCGCGTGGTCGTGCTGCTCCTGGCGCTGGCCTTGCTGGCCATGGCCAATGGCGCGGTTTCGTACTGGGTCTTCGGGATGGACTACGAAACCACCTATTGGCGCACCGACGTGCACATCGCGTCGATCCTGCTGTCGGCTTCGATCTGCCTGCTGAAGGCCGACGGCATGCTGCCGGCGTTTTTGAGAGGCAAGCATGTGGCCCTGGTGGCGACGTTCTGTGCCGTTGTCCTGTTCCTGGATCAGGTGCCGACGCCGATCCACTATCTCTTCGCGGTGCCGCTGCTGGCTCTGGCCGTCAACGCACTCGATTTCAGCCCACGGTATATTTCCGGATTGCTGTCCTCCTGGCCGATGGCGACGCTGGGTCTGTGGTCGTACTCGCTCTATCTGTGGCAGCAGCCGTTCTACAAATTCGTCTATGAGCAAGGCGTCATGCCGATGCCGATGCTGGCCGCAGTCTTCGCTTGTGCGGCCTGCAGCTACTACCTCATCGAGCGCCCGGCGCGCGAATGGCTCAACCGCAACTGGTGAGCAACAGGGCGTTCAGGCCGTCTTGCGGCGCGCCCGCCCTCTCTATGCCTGCAGCGATCTGACGTAATAGCGCACTGCTTTCTTACCGCCATGGATCACTGCGTCGCCGGCCTCAGTGAAGCCAAGGGCGGCGTGAAAGGCATCCGAGGCAGGGTTCGGCGGGTCGGTGTTGACTTCGCAGGTGACC
>NZ_RZOM01001191.1:0-1747 GCF_003999175.1 Mesorhizobium sp. M7A.F.Ca.ET.027.03.2.1
CTGGATGGGCAGCACGTCGATGTTGGGGATGTTCGTCGCCGCCAGCTTGAAGTTCTTGTCAAGCTCGGCGCCGCCGATCAGCAAAGCGTTGGTCAGGCCCAGCGTCGCGAAATTCGCGATCAGCGCCTTCGTCTTGGCCTCGGTCAGCTTCAGCTCGTCGATGATGATGATCGACGCACTCTTGGCCTTGGCCGAGAGAGCATGCTTGAGGCCGAGAGCACGAACCTTCTTCGGCAGTTCGTGCTCGTGGCTGCGAACGACCGGGCCGTGGGCCTTGCCGCCGCCGCGGAACTGCGGAGCGCGTGCCGAATGGTGACGGGCGCGGCCCGTACCCTTCTGCTTGTACATCTTGGCGCCGGTGCGCGCGATCTCGGCGCGACCCTTGGTCTTGTGCGTGCCCTGCTGCTTCTTGGCAAGCTGCCAGCGCACGACGCGCTGCAGGATGTCTTCGCGCGGATCAAGGCCGAAAATCTCGTCGGAGAGTTCCACCTTGCCGGCGTCCTTGCCGCCCAGCGTTGTGATCTTGAGATCCATTATTCCGCTCCCTCTGTGGCCGGAGCCTCGTTCTTGGCGCCACTTTCGGCAGCAACGGCGCGGATCGCGGCAGGCTTCGGCGCATTGGCCGGCAGTGCCACCTTGGCCGCATCGCGGACCAGGATCCAGGCGCCCTTCGATCCAGGAACCGCACCGCGGATCAGGATCAGGCCGCGGTCGGCGTCGGTCGATACGATCTCGACATTCTGCGTGGTGACGCGGGTGTCGCCCATGTGGCCAGCCATATGCTTGCCCTTGAACACCTTGCCCGGGTCCTGGCGCTGGCCGGTCGAACCGTGCGTACGGTGCGAAACCGAGTTACCGTGCGTTGCACGGCCACCGCCCATGTGGTGGCGCTTGATGACGCCCTGAAAGCCCTTGCCGATCGTCGTGCCCGTCACATCGACCTTCTGGCCGGCGACGAAGTGCTCGACAGTGATCTCGGCGCCGACATCGATCATATTGTCGGCGGAGACGCGGAACTCGGCGACCTTCGCCTTCGGCTCGACGGAAGCGGTCGCGAAATGGCCGCGCATCGCCTTCGACGTGTTCTTCACCTTGGCAAGGCCAACGCCGAGCTGAACGGCGGTGTAGCCATTCTTCTCTTGCGTGCGCTGGGCCACGACCTGGCAGTTCTCCATCAGGAGAACGGTGACGGGAACATGTTCCCCGGCATCGTTGTAGATGCGGGTCATTCCCACCTTCTTTGCAATCACACCTGAACGCATCGGTTCAATTCCTTTAGAGTTCCGGGCCAGGGGCACCGCCCCTTACCGCGCTCTCATTCCCTTAGAGCTTGATCTCGACGTCGACGCCGGCGGCCAGATCGAGCTTCATCAAAGCATCGACCGTCTGCGGGGTCGGATCGACTATGTCGAGCAGACGCTTGTGCGTGCGCATCTCGAACTGCTCGCGGCTCTTCTTGTCGACGTGAGGCGACCGGTTGACCGTGAACTTTTCGATCCGCGTCGGCAGCGGAATGGGGCCGCGGACGTTTGCGCCGGTACGCTTGGCCGTCGACACGATTTCCTTCGTCGAGGCGTCGAGCACGCGGTGGTCAAACGCCTTAAGGCGGATGCGGATATTCTGTCCGTTCATGCGTCACTTCCTTGTTCTGGCGCGGCGCGGGCAACTCCCGCGCCCGCGACAGATCGGTTTAAGTCCAAATTACTCTTTGATGGTGACGACGATGCCGGCACCGACGGTGCGGCCG
>NZ_RZOM01001192.1:0-1747 GCF_003999175.1 Mesorhizobium sp. M7A.F.Ca.ET.027.03.2.1
CGCATTGCCTTGCCCAGGGGATCATAGGGCGAGGCCGCGACGACATGCGCCGGCCGCTCCTCACCCACGACATGCACGGAGAGCGCGGTGCCCTCGCCTGCGAAATCGCGGTCGACCAGCGCCAGCGCCAGGCTCTTGCCGACCGTATAACCATAGCCGCCCGACGTGACGAAGCCGACGCGCCGGCCCTGATGCCAGACCGGCTCGAAGCCGCTGGCATCGGCGTCGAGCGCGTCGACTTCAAGCGTCACCAGGCATTGGCCGCTGCCGGCCTCCCGCTGTTTCGACGCTGCTTCGCGGCCGATGAAGTCGCTCTTGCCGAAAGCGATGAACCGGTCGAGACCGGTCTGGCCCGGCGTATAGCCTTGCGTGAATTCGCGCGACCAGATGCCAAAGCTCTTCTCCAGCCGCAGCGCATTGAGTGCATAGTAGCCGATTTCGGCAAGGCCCAAATCCTCGCCAGCGCCCAGCAGCGTGTCGCGCAGAGTGGCATGCATGGTCACGGGGCAACTGATTTCGAAGCCGAGCTCGCCTGATATCGACAGCCGCGCCACACGTGCCTGCACCATGCCGATGTCGAATGTGCCACAGGCCATGAACGGCAGCGCTGCGCCGGACACATCCTGATGCGTCGTTCGCTCCAGTATTTTGCGCGCGTTCGGCCCGGTCAGCAGGAAGCCGCTCATCGTGTCGGAGAGGTCGCCGACGGTGACGCCTTCAGCCGCATGGCTCTCGAACCAGCGCATGTGGAATTCCCGGAGATAGTAGGAGCCCATCAGCCAATAGCTGCCGCCGCCCCAGTTGAAGACGGTGAGGTCGCCCTTCAGCCGTCCGTCATGGCCGAGCATCGGCGCCAGGCCGGCCCGCCCCGGCTTCGGCAGCCTGCAGGCGAGCAGCCGGTCGAGCCAGGCTTCCGCACCTGGCCCCGCCACGGCATAGCGCGAATAGGCCGAGATATCGACGAGACCGGCGGCGCGCCGCACCTGCAGCGCCTCGTCGCCGACGATGTCGAAGGCGTTGGAGCGCCGCAGCGTCGTGTTCTCGGCAAATCCCATCGGCGCGAAATAAGCCGGGATTTCCAGCCCCCAGGAAGCCGTCCATTCGCATCCCGCCGCGCTCATGCCGTCATAGGCACCCGGACGTTTCAGCGGCCGGCCGGCGGGCAGTCGTTCATTGGGAAAGGTCATCACGAAGCGGCGCGAATAGAACTGGCGCGTCGTCTGCCTGAGATATTCCCGGTTGGCGGCGAAGGCGCCGTAGCGAGCGATGTCCATGCCGAAGATGTCGGCCTGCGGTTCGCCGAAAATCATCCATTCGGCCAGCGACTTGCCAACGCCCCCGCCCTGGCTGAAACCGGCCATGACGCCGCAGGCGACCCAGTAGTTCTTCAATCCGCGCACCGGCCCGACGATCGGATTGCCATCCGGCGTGAAGGTGAAGGCGCCGTTGACCCATTTGCGGATGCCAGCCGTCGCCAGGCAAGGAAAGCGCTCATGCGCCTTGGCGAGTTCGGGGCTGATGCGGTCGATGTCTTCCGGGATCAGCTCGATGCCGTAGTCCCACGGCGCGCCATCCATGTTCCAGTGCTTCGGGTTCTGCTCGTAAACGCCGAGCAGCACGCCCTTGCGCTCCTGCCTGAGATACGAAAAGCCGTCGAGATCGACGGCGATGCCGATTTCCCTGTCCAGCGCCGCGATCTCGGGAATGTCCTCAGTGATGAAATAATGGTGCTCCATCGGCGTCGACC
>NZ_RZOM01001193.1:0-1746 GCF_003999175.1 Mesorhizobium sp. M7A.F.Ca.ET.027.03.2.1
CAGTCTCTGCTCACGTGCAACGAAATCAACTGGTTATAAACGAAAAACGCCGCCCATTGGGCGGCGTTTCGGCATTGCAGCGGGAAACCAGATTACTTGATCTTGGTTTCCTTGAATTCGACGTGCTTCTTGGCGACCGGGTCGTACTTGCGGAACGACAGCTTGTCGGTCTTGGTGCGGCTGTTCTTGCTGGTCACGTAGAAGAAACCGGTGTCGGCGGTCGACAGAAGCTTGATCTTGATGTTTGCGGCTTTGGCCATGATATCAGTCCGTTTGTTCGTGGGGTTTTGGCCGCTGGAGCACGGGGAAACACCCGGACGCGGGAAACTTGGCGCGACACATAAAGAACGCGCCCGGAAAGTCAAGCCCGGCAAGCCTAGTGCGACCCCCCTGAGCCTGCTGGTGAACGGAAATCATGCGGTTTCCGTCGCCGGTGACGCAACCTTCTTCCAGTCTCCGGTCGTGTTCCACCAGCGATTCGGATTGGCGCGGTCGTCCAGTCCCTTGGAACGGCTGGCGAGAATCGGTTGAATGCGGATCACCGGTTCCTGGTAGGAATGGGCCTGGAAAATCGCCTCGACGACGCGGGCGGCCAGCACCTGATCGTCCGGCAGTTCGAAGGAAACCTCGACCGTGCCGGGCCGCCGCCGCAATTCGGTTTCGGCACCGGCGGCCGCACCGTCAAGCGGCCTGTAGCGTTCGATGCCGTGCGCCGACTGATAGGCATTGCGGTCATATTTGCCCATGGCCAGCGGCGCAATCGCCACCACAGCATCCATGATGCGGTCGACGTCGGCGGCCGGAGCCTGGAAGGTCACGAGCAGAAGCAGTGTCATTCGTAGCGATGTGGTTTCAAAGCCGCTGTCGATCATGGAAGTGTCCTCAAGTGTTTTGGGACACTCTTTTAGCCCTGTGCTCCTGACACGGTTCTGTCAGCAGCCTGCCACCGTGCGCGCCAAATGCAGGGCTGGCGGCAGTTGCGCTACAGCAGGATCTTGCGAACCAACCTGACGGCGACCAAAGCGATATAGGCGGCGAAGAACAGGCCGAGCGACCAGCCGAAGCCGGACGGGCCGAACGCATCCATGCCGATGCCGATCGCCTGCGGGCCGAGCACCATGCCGACACCGTAGCACAGCACGAAGGCGGCGTTGGCCGACGCCAGTTCATGGCCGGAAAGCTGCGAGCCGAGATGGGCAAGGCCGATCGTGTACATGGCAGCGACGACGCCGCCCCAGACGAACAGAAGCGCGGCCATCAAATGCCAATTCTGGGCGAAGAAGGGCATGAAGACGGTGCCGATAAGACCGACCGTGGCGCAGGCAATCAGCAGGTAGCGGCGATCGCTGACGCGGTCGCTGATCATGCCGATCGGGATCTGCAACAACACATTGCCGAGGCCGATCATGGTCAGCAGAAGGGCCGCATCGGCCTCGGAATAGCCGATGCGGCTACCATAGATCGGGAAGAGCGCAAAGCCGCCGGTTTCCACCGCGCCGAACACCAGCACGGCTGCGGTCGCCGACGGCACCAGCCAGATGTAGCGCAGGAAATTGCTGGTTTCGCCATCCGAGGCGATCGAGGGGCTCTCGTTGCGTGCTGCCAGCACGGGTATCGCCGCCAGCGTCACCAAGGCGATGATGACGCCGAACGGCCTGAAGCCGGAACTGCCGAGATGGGCGAACAGCCACGGTCCGGCGGCAAAGCCGAGCGACAGGACAGTGGCGTAAATGCCCAGCACAAGGC
>NZ_RZOM01001194.1:0-1746 GCF_003999175.1 Mesorhizobium sp. M7A.F.Ca.ET.027.03.2.1
AGGTCGAGCACCGGCAGCATGAAGCGGTAGATCTTCGGCTTGTGCGCGGCCCAGATGCCGAGTGGCACACCGATGGCCATCGAGGCGGCGGCGGCGGCAACCACCAGCACCAGCGTCTCTACCGTCTGCTTCCAGAGGTTCTGGTTGAGGATGAACAGCAACCCGAGAAAGACAGCCACGGCCAAGCCTCTCGATCGCTGCAGATAATAGGCAAGCAGTGCAATCAGCGCGATCAGAAGGACGGGCGGTACCAGCAGCAGCGAGTCGACCACTCCGTCGAGCAGGAAATTCAAACCGCCGGAGAGACCGCGGAAGAAGGTATTGAAATTGTCGGTAAGGAAGGTGAAGAACGCTTTGCCCCATTCGCCTATGGGGATCTTATAACTGACAAAGAATTTTGAAATCGGATCCATCTTGCCCCTCTTTGGCAGTCGCCGTCCTTGCCGGACGGTCATCTTGTCACAGGATATGAAAAAGGGCAGCCCTTTCTACAGTGACTGCCCTTCTTGATCGGTCACGCCGAACGCAAGACCTGCTCAGCTTCCGAGCGCAGTCTTCACGGCTGCAGCGGCGTCGCCGCCATCGAACGTGGTCACGCCGGCAATCCACGGGGCAACCGCGTCCGGATGCTTCTTGAGCCAGTCGGTCGCAGCCGTATTGGCGTCAGCGCCCTTGAGGATCGCGTCCATTATCTCGCCTTCCATATCGAGATTGAACTTCAGGTTGGCGATGAACTTGCCGGCATTCGGGCACTCGGTGGTGTAACCCTTGCGCACATTGGTATGGACAGTGGCGGCGCCGAAGCCGCTGTCGCCCATGCCATCGAGATAGGTGATCTTCATGGCACCCATCACCGGATGCGGCGTCCAGCCGAGGAAGGCGATCCATTCATTGCTCTTCATCGACTGCTCGGCCTGCGTCAGCATCCCGGCCTCCGAGGATTCGACCAGCTCGAAGCCTTCGAGGTTGTCTTTCGGGTTCTTGATCATGTCGAGGATGATGCGGTTGCCGTCATTGCCGGCCTCGATGCCATAGATCTTGCCGTTGAACTTGTCCTTGAACTTGCCGATATCGGTCAGCGATTTCACGCCGGCGTCAGCGACATAGGTCGGCACGACGATGCCGTAGCCGGCGCCGGTCAGGTTGGTGCTGATCGTCTCGACCGAGCCATCGGCGGTATAGTCCTTGATGTCGTTGGTCATCGACGGCATCCAGTTGCCGAGGAACACGTCGAGATCCTTGTTCTTCAGCGACGCCATGGTCACGGGCACCGACAGCTGGATCGTCTGCGGCTCATAGCCGAGCGCGGTCAGCAGCACGGAGGCGATGCCGGTCGTCGCCTGGATGTCGGTCCAGCCGACATCGGAAAGGCGCACCGCCTTGCAGCTCGCCGGATCGCCGGCAAAGGCAGCGCTGGTGGACAAAAAAGCCGCCAGGCCGAGGCCGGCGACGAAAGAGTTCATACGCGACATAGACAGTCTCCCATTGTTATTCTTGGCGAAGCGTAGCTACGGTTTCTATGCCCGCCTTGTTTCGTCAGCCAAACACCATTTTGGTGTGGTTTCAAGCATTAAGACAATCACGATCAACGGCGCGGGCTGGCCAATCAGCGACACATCAGGCGCTTTTGTCATGCCGGACGGTTTTTTCGAAGACGGGCCGGCTTTTTCAGGGGAATGCGGGCGACCGCCCCTCCCCGTGTCAGGCCAAGTCGGCTTAAAAGAGCGGCATGGCCAAGCTGTACTT
>NZ_RZOM01001195.1:0-1741 GCF_003999175.1 Mesorhizobium sp. M7A.F.Ca.ET.027.03.2.1
GGATGAGATCGCCGCCAAGCAGGATGGTGAATGTGCTCATATCGTGTGGCCCTTACCAGCCCGGCACGGGAAACGGAAGGCGGCAAACTCCCACTTGCGTGGCGGATCGGGCCGGCCTATGTGTCGAAACGCTCTAACGGGGTGCCGGACGCGATCTTCGCGGACCGGCTGAGAGGCAGTCTCGCCAACCCGCTGAACCTGATCCGGTTTGTACCGGCGGAGGGATTAGACGTTTCGGACAGTCCGACGCCTCAATTCCTTTCAATTCGAACGAAGGAGGCGCCGATGCGCACGCTTTTATACGCTCTTGTTTCAGCAACGGTCGTGGCCTTGTCCGGACCGGCCTTGGCCAAGTACAAGCTCACCGTCTACACCTATGAGAGTTTTACCGCCGACTGGGGTCCGGGTCCCGTGGTGAAGAAGGCGTTCGAGGCCGAATGCGGCTGCGATGTCGAGTTCGTCTCGGTCGCCGACGGCGTCGCGTTGCTCAACCGCGTCAGATTGGAAGGCGCATCGACCAAGGCCGATATCGTGCTTGGCCTCGACACCAATCTCACCGCCGATGCCAAGGCCTCAGGCTTGTTCGCGCCGCATGGCGGCGTAACTGATGTCAACGTGCCGGGTGGCTGGAGCGACGATACTTTTGTCCCCTTTGATTACGGCTATTTCGCTGTCGTCTACGACACCGAGAAGCTGAGGAACCCGCCGAAAAGCCTGAAAGAGCTGGTCGAAGGCAGTGCCGACGACAAGATCGTCATCCAGGATCCACGCACCTCGACGCCGGGCCTCGGCCTGCTTCTGTGGGTCAAGTCGGTTTATGGCGACAAGGCGCCGGAGGCCTGGGCCAAGCTCAAGCCGAAGGTGCTGACCGTGACGCCGGGCTGGAGCGAGGCCTATGGGCTGTTCACGAAGGGCGAGGCGCCGATGGTGCTGTCCTACACGACGTCGCCGGCCTATCACATGATCGCCGAGAACACCGGGCGCTACCAGGCCGCCTCCTTCGAGGAGGGCGAGTATCTGCAGATCGAGGTGGCGGGTATCACCACGACGGGGGCCAAGAATCCGCTGGCGGCCAAGTTTATAGCCTTCATGACCGGACCTAAATTCCAGGATGCCATTCCCGAGACCAACTGGATGTTCCCGGCCGGCAAGACCGACAAGCCGCTCAATCCGGCCTTTGATAAACTGGTCAAGCCGACCAAGACCTTGCTGTTCAGCCCGCAAGAGGTCGCTGCCAATCGCAAGGCCTGGGTCGATGAATGGCTTGCGGTGATGAGCAAATAAGTTTGCTATCGAAGATGAGTGCTCTACGGCGCCCCCCTCTGTCCTGCCGGACATCTCCCCCGCTTGGGGGGAGATTGGCTGCCATCGGCGATTTCGCCAATCGCCAATGCTGCTGGAGTGAGCGAGGCGTCGAAATTGCCAATCTCCCCCCTTGTGGGGGAGATGTCCGGCAGGACAGAGGGGGGCGCGAAGGAACGCAATCCTTTGTAAGTGCCGCGATCCGGAGATTGGTGGTCCGGCGTGCGACGCGCAGCCTCTGATCCCCGCGTCAGCGCCGGCATTGTCGCGCTTGCCGCGATCGCGCTGCTGATCGGCGGCGCGTTTGCCGGCCTGCTTTTCGAGGGCGCCCATGATTTCTCGGGCGCCTGGGCAGCCTTCGATCCCTATCTGCTTCGCGTCATTCGCTTCACGCTCTGGCAAGCGGCGCTCTCGACGCTGCTTTCGGCCATCCCGGCGC
>NZ_RZOM01001196.1:0-1737 GCF_003999175.1 Mesorhizobium sp. M7A.F.Ca.ET.027.03.2.1
TACCTGCCTGCCGGCGGTTTCGGTACGACGATTCTCCTGACTCTCTAAGACTTGATCGCACCGATTCCCGCCGAAACGATTTTTCGGCTCTCGAAGGAATCCTGCGATGTTTTTCAAAAAGTCAAAAGGGCTGAACGCCCCAGCTGAACCTGTCCGGACCGATGCTTGTCATGTCCAGACCGACGCAATGCGTGCCTCCGGCCGAATGCCGGCGGACGATATTGCTTCGCCTTTTTATCTCGATTTTCACACGGAGGACGGACCGATGTTCGATCCCTATAGAATACCTGGCTCGAGGAGCCTGCATATCCACCGACTGCCGACCTGGGCGCTGCTGATCGGCGACACCTATTCGTCGGCGGTTCACGCCGAGGTTCGCCGCCGGCCGCATCGCGGCATGCTGCCGGATGTCGATTTTTCGCGCGCGGTTCCCGATCTGAGCCGGCCTTCGCTGGTGCGCCGGATCATCCGGCTGATCCGGCCGGGCGCGAAAAACCGGGCTGGCGGCACCGTGTCGTCAGGATCGTCTGGCGCAGCTGTCGGCGAAAAGCCCGCGAGCCCCTATATTGCGCGAAGCAGGGCCGACGGTCCGGGTGATTCCAGACCGTCGGCCCTTGACGCCATGGGTTCCGGGGATTTCGTACGCTCACGTGCCGCGTAAGCGGCAAACACATTTCACAGGCATAACCTATGTTGTTGTTTAGCTGGTTTGAAAAAAGGCTCGATCCGTTCCCCGCAGCGGAACCGGTCGAGCCGCCCAAGACGCTGGTTGCCTTCTGCCTGCATTATACGCGCGGCGCATGGCCCTATATCCTTTTCGACGCGGTGCTGGTGACGGCCATCGCGATCGCCGAAGTATGGATGTTCGGCTTCCTCGGCCGCATCGTCGACTGGCTGTCGGGGCAGAATCGCGAAACCTTCCTGCAGACGGAAGCCTGGAAGCTCACCGGCATGGCCTTCATCGTGCTGTTCGCGCTGCCGGGCACGGTATGGCTGCATTCGTTTCTCAACCAGCAGACGCTGATGGGCAATTATCCCATGCGCATCCGCTGGCAGGTGCACCGCTATCTGCTCAAGCAGTCGATGAGTTTCTACCAGGACGAGTTCGCCGGCCGCATCGCGACAAAGCTGATGCAGACGGCTCTCGCCGTGCGCGAATGCGTCATCAAGGTGATCGACGTCCTGAACTACGTTATCGTCTATTTCCTCGGCATGCTGCTCATCGTCGGCTCGGCCGACTGGCGGCTGGCCGCGCCGCTCGGCTTCTGGCTGGTCGGCTATATCCTTTTGCTGCGTTTTTTCATTCCCCGGCTGGGCAAGGTCGGCGAGGAACAGGCCAATGCGCGCTCGATCATGACAGGCCGGGTCGTCGACAGCTACTCCAACATCCAGACGGTCAAGCTGTTCAGCCACGCGCGCCGCGAAGCGTCATTCGCCAAAGACGGCATGTCCGGCTTTCTCGAAACGGTCTACCGGTCGATGCGGCTGGTGACAGTGCTTTTCGGCTCGCTCTACATACTGAATGCATTGCTCTTGTTCTCTGTCACCGCGATGGCGTTGTGGCTGTGGCTGGGGCAAGCCGTGACGATCGGCGCGGTCGCCGTGGTCATCGGCCTTGTGCTCAGGTTGTGGGGCATGTCGCAATGGATCATGTGGGAAATGTCGGGCCTGTTTGAGAACATCGGCACGGTGCAGGACGGTATCGCCTCGATCTCGCTGCCGCGCCTTGTCGAGGAC